>NZ_JBLUXC010000005.1:0-138370 GCF_048276795.1 Aeromonas sp. PS2Canimalfood6 | reverse complement strand
ACTTGGGGAGGTGCGGCGGCTGGTGATGGATGAGTTTGCCCTGCACAAGGGACACCGCTATGCCACCGTGATCATGGATGCCGAGCGAACCCGCGTCCTGTGGGTGGGGCACGGCAACAGCCGGGCCGCTATCCGTCCCTTCTTCGAGCAGCTCGGCGAGCGATGCCAGCAGATTGAGGCGGTGGCGATGGACATGAACACGGCGTTCGACCTGGAGGTGAAGCAACACTGCCCGCAGGCGGAGGTGGTCTACGACCTGTTCCACGTGGTGGCTCGCTATGGCCGAGAGGTGGTGGACCGGGTGCGAGTGGAGCAGGCGAATGCACTGAAAAGCGATAAACCGGCGCGAAAAGTGGTCAAAAGTGCGCGTTGGTTGCTGCTACGTAATCGGGCGAAGCTGAGTGAAAAACAGGATGTGAAGTTGCAGGAGCTGTTGGCGGCGAATCAACCGCTGGCGATGGTGTACGTGCTGAAAGAGGCGTTGAAGGGCATCTGGTATGCGCCGAGCGTGTGGGAAGGATGGCGACGATGGCGGAGCTGGATGCGGCAGGTGAAGGAAAGCGGGCTAGCGCCGCTGCAACGATTTGGTCGAAATTTATCGAAATATATGCGGGGGATCCTGGCGAGTGCAAACTACCCGATGCACACGAGTGTGCTGGAAGGGGTGAACAACAAGATCAAAGTGATAAAGCGTATGGCATATGGATTTAGGGACTCAGAATACTTTTTTCTGAAAATCAAGGCGGCCTTCCCCGGAAAGCCGCGATGAACCTTTTTTATGCCTTGTCAGGCTGCGCTTCAAACAGAACGGTGCGTTTGGAGACCAGGGTGTTGCAGTGGTTGCAAAAATAATCCACCGCGCCGCAAGCCCGAAGCCGCTCCAGCTCCTGCCCGCAGGCAGGACACAGGGCCCGGATGCGATAACGGGCCTGACATTGGCCACACGTCGTCTCCCGGCTGCGGCTGTCCAGTTCGCCCTGACAGGCAGGGCAGGTCAGCGTGTTCATTCTCTTCTCGACTCCTCTTTACGTCACTGTGCACCGGCGTCACTCGCAGCCCCTCTCCCGGTTTGTCTGCCCTGAGGAGGGCCACCAAGAAAAACGGCTGCCGGTAAGGGCAGCCGCAGGGCTTTATTTCTTCGCTTTGGCCTTGAGCAGGCGCTTGCGCTGGCGTTCTTGGCTCAGGGTCAGGGTGTTCTTCTTGCCCTCGAACGGGTTGACCGACTCCTGGAACTCCACCCGGATCGGCGTCCCCATGATCTTCAACGACTTGCGGAAGTAGTTGATGAGGTAGCGCTTGTAGGAGTCCGGCAGGTCGTTCAGCTGGTTGCCGTGGATCACGATGCGCGGCGGGTTGTAACCACCGGCGTGGGCATACTTCAGCTTGACCCGGCGACCATTCACCATGGGCGGCTGGTGATCTTCCTGGGCCATCTGCATGATGCGGGTCAGCATGGCGGTGCTGGTGCGGCGAGTCGCGGACTCGTAAGCCTCGTTGATGGATTCGAACAGGTGACCGACGCCACTGCCGTGCAGGGCGGAGATGAAGTGCACCCGGGCGAAGTCGATGAAGCCCAGACGTCTGTCCAGCTCGTTCTTGACGTCCTCTTTCACCTTCTGATCCAGACCGTCCCACTTGTTGACCACCAGTACCACGGAGCGGCCGCTGTTGAGCACGAAGCCGAGGATGCTCAAGTCCTGATCCGTGATGGTCTCCCGGGCGTCAATGACCAGCAGGCAGACGTTGGCATCTTCAATCGCCTTGAGCGTCTTGATGACGGAGAACTTCTCCACCGTCTCGTGCACCTTGCCACGGCGACGCACGCCGGCGGTGTCGATGACCACGTATTTCTGATCGTCGCGCTCCATGGGGATGTAGACGGAGTCGCGGGTGGTACCCGGCATGTCGTAGACGATGACCCGATCTTCACCCAGCATGCGGTTGGTCAGGGTCGACTTGCCGACGTTGGGACGACCGACGATAGCAAATTTGATGGGCAGGTCGGCGAACTGCGTCTCCTTGGTGTCTTCCCGGGTGTCGAGCTCACCGGCAGCCACCATGCGCAGCAGGGCCTCTTCGTCGAACTCCTCCAGCTCCTCTTCCTCTTGTGCCTCGGTGGCAGAGCCGACCAGGGTCTCGAGGTGGGGGGCCAGGGCCAGCTCCAGCAGGCTCAGTACGCCACGGCCGTGGGCGGCCGCCATCTGGTAGACCTCGCCCAGGGCCAGACCGTAGAACTCGGACACCGCGGAGTCACCGTCGATGCCGTCGGTCTTGTTGGCCACCAGAAACACCTTCTTGTGGGTCTTGCGCAGGTGCTCGGCGATGGCCTGATCCGCCGCGGTGAGACCGGCACGGGCATCCACCATGAAGAGCACCACATCGGCCTCTTCGATGGCCAGCAGGGACTGCTCGGCCATCTTCAGCTCGATCCCCTCCTCGGTGCCATCGATACCGCCGGTATCGACCACGATAAATTCCAGCTCGCCCAGCTTCGCCTGGCCATATTTGCGGTCCCGGGTCAAGCCGGGGAAGTCGGCAACCAGGGCATCCCGGGTACGGGTCAGGCGGTTAAACAGGGTGGATTTCCCCACGTTGGGGCGGCCCACCAGGGCAACTACAGGAGTCATAAAAGCCTCATTCTCAAGACGACAAAGGCTCCGGGTCCGAAGACCAGGAGCCGGATATTCACATTATCGGACGATCAAGGACGCTTGAGGGCGTACAACTTGCCGTCACGGCTCTGCACATACAGGGTGTCACCCTCCACCAGCGGAGCGGCATAGAGACCACTGCTGTCGAGCTGCTGCATGGCCTTGATGGTCCCGTCGGTACGGTCCAGCCAATACAGGTAACCTTCCACATCGCCGACCACCACATAGTCACCCAGGATGACGGGGGCGGTCACGGTGCGGTTTTCCAGCTGGGTGTTGGACCACAGCTCGAGACCGTTGCGACGATCGACCGCAAACAGATGGCTGCGGCTGTCGGTCAGCACGATGGCATTGCCGGTCACCGCCATGTCGCGATAACCGGAATACTTGCGCTTCCACACTTCGTCGCCGCTCATCAGCTTGCGCGCCATCAACTGGCCGTTGTAGGCGATGGCGTAGAGCTCATCACCGGCAATCAGCGGGCTGGCATCGACGTCCACCATCCGATCCAGTTCGGTGGCGCCGCGCGGGTCAGCCACCTTGGATTGACGCACAGGCTGGCCGTTGCTCAGCAGGGCGATGCCCACCTTGCCATCGGCGCGGCCATAGATGACGGCACCGTTGGTGATGATGGGGGCGCCGGCACTGCGCAGGGTCAGGGGCGGCTGCTCTTCGGACAGGGTCCACTGCAGCTTGCCTTCGTCGGTATCGAGCGCCACCAGGCGACCGGAGGTGGTCAGCACCACCACGCGGCCATCCTCGACGGCGGGGCTCGCCACCACTTCCCCAGGAACCGTGGTCTGCCACAGCACTTCGCCGTTGGCCTCGTTCAGGGCGTAGACCACCCCGTTTTCGGACCCGAGGAACAGCTTGCCGTAGCGAGAGACCAGACCACCGGAGAGACGGGCACTGCGCTTGTCGGCGTTGATGGGCAGATCTGCCAGATCCACGCTCCACAGCTCCTTGCCGCTCTCGCGCTCGAAGGCGGTCACATCGCCATCGCGGGCCGCTGCATAGATGCGGTCCTCTTCCACCACCGGCTTGAGCTGGGAGTAGAAGTCGCCGATGCCATCCCCGACCGAGGAGGACCATGCGGTATCGGCAGTGAACGCGGACTCGACCTTGGGCAGGGGTGCCATGGGGTTGAGATCTTCTTCCGAACTGAACAGGGAGCAGCCCTGCAAGGCGAAGGAGACAGCCACCCCCAGCGCCATTCGCTTGTACAGATTACGCATCCGGAGCCTCGCCCGCAGTGACGGCTGGCAGCGCCAGATCATCCATCTTCAGCTTGAGTTCGGCGCTGCTCTGCAGGCCGCCGGCATCCGCCGCCGCCTGATAGGCATCGCGCGCTTCTTCGGCCTTGCCCTGCTTTTGCAGGATGTCGCCGCGCACTTCCGCCACCTGGGCCTTGAAGGCGTCGTTGTTGATCTTGCCAAGCTGGGCCAGGGCCTCGTCAGCCTTGCCCTGATCGCTCAGGACCCGTGCCAGACGCAGGGCGGCGATGGGCTTGATGCTGTCATCGCCACTGGCGGCCACCTGGGTCAGCTGCTCGGCAGCCAGATCCAGCTTGCCCGCCTTGACGGCAGCCGCGGCCAGTTGCAGGGCGGCCAGCTCGGCATAGGCGTCACCCTTGTGAGCGGTAATGAAGCTCTTTGCCTGCTCCAGGGCGGCGTCGTCCCCCTTGGCGAGCTGGGCGGTCATCTCGTTGTAAGCCTGGGAGGCGGCTTCCTGGTTGTTCTGCTGCATCTCGTTGTAGTAGCGCCAGCCAAAGAGGCCGACCAGACCGATCACGGTCCCGGCGATCACCGAGGTGCCGTTCTCTTTCCACCAGTTCTTGATGACCTCAACCTGTTGTTCTTCAGTGGTATACACTTCCACAGCTTACTCTCCTTTCGCTGCCAGCAGGGCGATGGCGGCATCGACCGAGACGGTCTGTTGCTCGGCCTGGCCACGCAGATATTTGATGGTGATCTCCCCGCTTTGCACCTCGGTCTCCCCAAGGATCAGGGCAATGGCCGCGCCGCTCTTGTCGGCACGCTTGAGTTGTTTCTTGAAGTTGCCGCCGCCGCAGTGGCTCATGAGGCGCAAGTCCGGCAGGGCATCGCGCAGGCGCTCGGCCAGGGCAAAGCCAGCCTGCTCGGTCCCCTCACCCACCATGCAGAGATAGACATCCACCGCGGGGCGGATGTCAGCATTGAGTTCGAGGGTTTCAAGCATCAGCACCAGACGCTCCATCCCCATGGCAAAGCCCACCGCCGGGGTCGGCTGGCCACCGAGCTGCTCCACCAGGCCGTCGTAGCGACCACCGGCACAGACGGTGCCCTGGGCCCCCAGGCTGTTGGTCACCCACTCGAACACGGTCAGGTTGTAGTAGTCGAGGCCACGCACCAGACGCTCGTTCACCTCGAACTGGATGCCGGCCGCCGTGAGCAGGCGCTTGAGCCCTTCGAAGTGAGCCAGGCTCTCTTCGCCCAGGTGATCGAACAGACGGGGGGCACCTGCCAGGATGGCCTGTACTTTCTCGTCTTTGGAGTCGAGCACCCGCAGGGGGTTGCTGTACATGCGGCGCTGGCTCTCTTCGTCCAGCTCGCTCTTGTACTGTTCCAGATAGGCGACCAGGGCATCGCGATAGGCGGCACGTTCGTTGCTCTGGCCGAGGGTGTTGAGTTGCAGAGTCACGTGATCGCTGATGCCGAACAGACGCCACAGGCGGTGAGTCAGCATGATGAGCTCGGCATCGATGTCCGGCCCGTTGATGCCGAACAGCTCGACCCCGAACTGGTGGAACTGGCGATAGCGACCTTTCTGGGGACGCTCGTGACGGAACATGGGGCCCATGTACCACATCCGACGTTCCTGGTTGTAAAGCAGACCGTGCTCGATGCCGGCACGCACGCAACTGGCGGTCCCTTCCGGACGCAGGCTCAGGCTGTCGCCGTTGCGGTCTTCAAAGGTGTACATCTCTTTTTCGACCACGTCGGTCACTTCACCGATGGCACGCTTGAACAGATGGGTCTGCTCGACGATGGGCATGCGCACTTCGCTGTAGCCATAGCTGGCCACGACCTGGCGCAGGATCTGTTCTACTTTCTGCCATACCGGGCTCTGCTCCGGCAGGCAATCATTCATACCGCGAATAGCTTGGATCTGTTTTGCCACGTTGATACTCGAGAAAAAGAGGTAAAATTTGGCCGCATTATAGGGATTTTCGACCCCGAGGTAAAATCGGGTGCCCGGATGCGGGATGTAAAATCAACAACCTAAAGCCGGGGCCACCCCAGGTGGCCCCGTCATGGTTCAACCTTTGTCCACCTGGATCTGGTTGGCCGGATCCAGCATGGCAGCCCGGGCACGGATGCGACGCTCCAGGGTCGGGATCAAATCCTTGTTGTCGAGCCGGTCGACCCGCTGGCCCCCCTCGTAGAAGGCACTCTTGTTGGCGGCGCCCGCAAGGCCCAGATCGGAAACCAGCGCCTCCCCCGGACCGTTCACCACACAGCCGATGATGGAGACATCCATCGGGGTGATGATGTCTTCGAGCCGCTCTTCCAGGGCGTTGACCGTGCCGATGACGTCGAACTCCTGACGGGAGCAGGAGGGACAAGCGATGAAGTTGATGCCGCGGGAGCGGATACGCAGGGATTTGAGGATGTCAAAGCCCACCTTCACCTCTTCCACCGGATCGGCGGCCAGGGAGATGCGCAGGGTGTCGCCAATCCCTTCGCTCAGCAACATGCCAAGGCCAATGGCGGACTTGACCGCGCCGGCGCGAAAACCGCCCGCTTCCGTGATGCCCAGATGCAGGGGTTGATCGATCTGCTTGGCCAGCAGGCGATAGGCACCGACCGCCAGGAAGACATCGGACGCCTTGACGCTCACCTTGAAGTTCTCAAAGTTGAGGCGATCCAGGTAATCCACGTGGCGCATGGCGGACTCCAGCAGCGCCTCCGGGGTCGGCTCGCCGTATTTCTCCTGGAGATCACGCTCAAGGGAGCCGCCGTTGACGCCGATGCGGATCGGAATGTTGTAATGGCGGGCACAGTCAACCACGGCGCGCACTCGTTCTTCGTTGCCGATGTTGCCCGGGTTGATGCGCAGGCAGTCGGCCCCGTATTCGGCCACTTTGAGGGCGATGCGGTAGTCGAAGTGGATGTCGGCCACGATGGGGATGCGGGTCTGCTGCTTGATGAGCTTGAACGCTTCCGCCGCCTCCATGGTGGGGACGGAGACCCGGACGATGTCGGCGCCGACCCGCTCGATCCGCTGGATCTGCTCGACGGTAGCGGCCACGTCCGTGGTCTTGGTGTTGGTCATGGTCTGTACCGTGATGGGGGCATCGCCCCCAACCGGCACGTTGCCGACCATGATCTGTCTGGATTTGCGACGAACGATGGGTGATTCGTGTGCGGGCTTTTCGTGAACAGACATGGCGGACTGATTACTCCTGCGGCAGTGAGAAGCGGGCAGTCCGGCCGTTGTTGTAACGGCTCATGTCGAAGGACTTGCCCTGATATTCGAGATTGACCGCCATGGGCGCGCCAATGATGAATCTGAGTGGCTCGGGTCCTTCCAGTACCAGTTCGTCGTTCGCCTTCTTCAGACCGCTGAACAGGGTCTTGCCGTTGGCATCCTTGACGTCCAGCCAGCAATCGGCGGTGAAGCTCATCTTGAGCTGGGGCGCCTTGGCGGGCTCGGTGGTCGTGCTCTCGGCCGTCGAGACCGCACCGGAAACGTCCGTCGGGACGGCAGCGCTGGCATCCGTAGTGACCACAGGCAGGGTCGCGGTGGCACCGCTCACCACAACCTGGGTGGACACGGCATCGGACGCTGCGGGCAGCACGGGCTCGGCGACCTCCACGGCGGGGGCAACATTCGCTTCCGGCGTATTGACGGTCGCGCTCATCTCGGTCGCCGCCAGGGCGTCGTCACCGGCAGAGCGGCGCGCCGTGCTCTGCCACCACCAGGCGACGGAGAGCCCGATCAGCACCAGGATCACAAGCCAGGTCACCACCTTGAGCCGGCTGTCATTGGCCTGCTGGCGGGAGCGACGGGAGAAGCTCTGCATGTCGATGTTGTCGGGGGGAGTCAGTCCCAGCTTCTCGTAGGCGGCGAGGATGGTCTTCTCGGGGATGCCCACGAGCTTGGCATAGGCTCGCAGATAGCCACGAATGAAGGTATGGGACGTGTGCTTGTCATAGGTATCCGCTTCGATGGCGGCGATCAGGGTCAGACGAAGGTGAATGCGGGACGCAACCTGTTCCCGGGTCCAGCCGAGCTGTTCACGGGCGTTGCGCAGCAGCTGGCCTGGGCCCGCTGCCTGGGAGTCGTCTTGGAAATCGTGTGGCTGTTCAGTAGTCATTGGCTAAGTAACGCTTGGCTTGTTGCGAAGTGGGATATTGCCTTACCAGCTCAGTCCCGAATTGGTGAAGTAATGCCGGTTTGTCCATGGCCTGGGCCAGCCGCAGCCGGAGCCAGAGGCTCTCCTCGTTCTCCTCTGCCACGTCGGCAAAGCGCGCGAGGTAAGACTGGACATCAGGAAGCTTGCCATCTTTCATGGAAAGCTCGGCCATGTCCAGCAATAACCTAGGATTGCGGGGATTATACCCCAAGGCCAGACGATAATACTCGCCGGCCTTGTCATTTCTGTGATTTTGCATCGAGCAGAGCGCCGCATTCTCGTAGGTATCGGCGATCTTCACGTAATCGGGCTGGCTGACGGCCTGCAAGAACGCCTTTTCCGCTTCGTCGAAGCGGCCACGGTTGCAGAGGAAGGCGCCATAGTTGTTCATCGCGTCAGCATTGGACGGATCCATGGCCAGCGCTTTCTTGTAGCTCGCCTCGGCGGCCTTGAAATCCGACACCTGCTGGTAGAAATAGGCAAAACCGATGTAGACCTGAGGATTGTTGGGATCGTACTGAAGGGCGCGGTCGAGGTTGAATTTGGCCTGCTCGGCATTGCCCTGGCGCAGATACTGGATACCCAGATCGAGACGAGTCTGGGCGGCGGCCTTGAGGTCAGGACCCACTTCACGCTGGGTCGAATTCTGGCCAGCGTAAGTGGTCTCTGTGACACAACCTGGCAGCGCACAGAGCGCTGCCACTACGATCAATGTACGGATATCCATTTCCTGTCTATACAATGGCTTAGGAGTTAAACCATTTTGACGGAAATCCCATCCTGTTGCATCCGATTTTTCATGGTGCGCTTGGTGCGGTCGATCACCTCCCCCACCAGCTGCCCACAGGCGGCGTCGATGTCGTCACCACGGGTCTTGCGCACGATGACGGTCAGGCCGTATTCCATCAGCACCTTGGAGAAACGGTCGATACGGCTGTTGCTCGGCTTGCCAAACGGGTTGCCCGGGAAGGGGTTGAACGGGATCAGGTTGATTTTGCAAGGGGTTTCCTTGAGGACCTTGGCCAGCTCATGGGCATGCTGCATGTCGTCGTTGATGTGGTCGAGCAGCACATACTCCACGGTCACCCGGCCGCCGTTGGCGTTGGACTTGGCCAGATAGCGGCGTACACCGGCAAGGAAGGACTCGATGTTGTACTTGTCGTTGATCGGCATGATCTCGGAGCGAAGCGCATCGTTCGGCGCATGCAGGGAGATGGCCAGGGCAACGTCGATCTGGTCCCCCAGCATGTCCAGCGCCGGCACCACACCGGAGGTGGAGAGAGTGACGCGGCGCTTGGAGATGCTGAAGCCGAAGTCATCCATCATCAGCTTCATGGCCGGTACCACGTTGGCGAGGTTGAGCAGTGGTTCACCCATGCCCATCATCACCACGTTGGTGATGGGGCGCTTGCCGCCCACCACTTTGGCGGCACGCCACACCTGGCCGATGATCTCGGAAACTTTCAGGTTGCGGTTGAACCCTTGCTGGGCGGTGGAGCAGAAGGTGCACGCCAGGGCGCAGCCCACCTGAGAGGAGACGCACAGGGTCGCGCGGTCCGCTTCCGGAATGTAGACGGTCTCCACCTCCTGATCGCCCACCTGCAGCGCCCATTTGATGGTGCCATCGGCGGAGCGCTGCTCACGGCTGATCTCGGGAGCACGGATCTCGGCAATGGCCTTGAGCCGCTCGCGCAGCGCCTTGTTGACGTTGCTCATCTGATCGAAATCATCACAACCGAAGTGATAGATCCACTTCATTATCTGGTCTGCCCGGAACGGCTTCTCGCCCAACTCGACGAAGAAGGCACGCATGGCATCCCGGTCGAGATCCAGCAGGTTGGTTTTTGTTTCGCTCATCAGGGGCCTCAGCTCACACACTTCATAAATTATCGGCTGACCTACGTCAGGGGGCGGCATTGTACAAATAATGGGTCTGGCTTTCCACCTGGAGAATAAGTGGATATTGGCAGGATGACCAAAAAACAAAAGGGAGCCGAAGCTCCCTTGGTCACCAGCAGACAACATCAGCCGCGCGGGCAGATCTCGTCGTCGGAGAAGAAGTAGGCGATTTCACGGGCGGCAGAGGCCGGGGCATCGGAGCCGTGGACGGCGTTGCGATCGATGCTCTCGGCGTAGCAGGCGCGCAGGGTGCCGGCCAGCGCCTCTTTCGGGTTGGTGGCGCCCATGATTTCACGGTGACGGCGGATGGCGTCTTCACCTTCCAGCACCTGTACCATGACGGGGCCAGAGGTCATGAAGCCGACCAGACCATCATAAAACGGCTTGCCCTGGTGCTCGGCGTAGAAACCGGCGGCCTGTTCGCTGGTCAGGTGCAGCATCTTGGCGGCAACCACTTTCAGACCGGCGCTTTCGAAGCGGCTGTAAATGGCACCAATCAGGTTCTTGCTGACCGCATCCGGCTTGACGATGGAGAAGGTACGTTCGATAGCCATTGAGTTCTTTCCTTAACTACAGAGTTTTATTGTAGGAATCCATGTTCGGCGGCGATTATACGTAAACAAAAAACGAAATAACACACAAAAAATCAACTTTTTGTTAAACAAAAGAATCCTTGAAACAACATGGTGACTCATCTTGTGCCAGGGCAGAGAGAAAAAATGTGCGCTTGCGCACGATCGGCATGCTAATGCCTCAAAACCGTATCAATTGCTCAGCAAAGCAGCACTGGAAAGGGCACCCTGAGGTGCCCTTGTGATGCCGTTCACTGACTCAGCGCGTCTCCGCCAGCAGGGTATGGGCGATGGTGCGCATCCCCAGGGTATTGGCCCCGGGCGCCCACAGACTATCGCCGTTTTCGCTGAAGCAGGCGGCGAGATCGACATGCAGCCACCCTCTTCCCTCATCAGGGACAAAGCGGGAGAGGAAGCCCGCCGCGTTGGAGGCGCCCCCCGGTCCGCCGCCCGGCACGGGGCGGCTGTTGGCGGTGTCGGCATAGTGGGACGGGCACTGCTGGCGATGCCAGGGCTCCAGCGGCAGCGGCCATGCTGGCTCCTGTTCCGCATCCGAATAGGCCATGGCGCGGCTCACCAGCCCCTTGTCCAGTCCAAACAGGGCGTTGTAACGCCCTCCCAGCGCCATCACGGCCGCCCCGGTGAGGGTGGCGGCGTCGATGATGAGCGGCGCACCAGACTCGCCGGCCAGTTGCAAGCCGTCGGCCAGGATCAGACGCCCTTCGGCGTCGGTATTGACCACCTCCACCGTGGTGCCGTTCTTGTAGGTGAGGATGTCACCCAGCTTGTAGGCATGGCCGGATACCAGGTTCTCGGCGCAGCAGAGGATGAGCTTCACCCGCTTGTCGAGGCCACGCAGAATGGCCAGCGCCAGCGCGCCGGTGACGATGGCGGCACCGCCCATGTCGTGTTTCATGGTCAGCATGCCCTGGGAGGTCTTCATGGAGTAGCCGCCGGAATCGAAGGTGATCCCCTTGCCCACCAGGGCGGCAGCTACCGGCGCCTTGGGATCCTTGCCCGGATTGAAATCCAGCTCCAGCATCACGGGCTCGCGGTCACTGCCACGACCCACTTGATAGAGACCGACCCAGCCCGCCTGTTGCAGCGCCTCTCCCTTGAGGATGCGATGGCTGATCCGGTCCGGTGCCAGCTCGGTGAGGAAGGCGGCGGCTTCGACCGCCAGCTCCAGTGGCCCCAGCTGCTCCGGGGTGGCGTTGGTCATCTCCCGCACCCAGCGCCCGCACAGCCAGCGCGCCTCCAGCTCCTCCCTGTCCTCCTCGGACGAAGTGGCCCACTGCAACCCCACTTCCGCCTTGGGCGTCTGCAGCCCCTGGGCAAAGGCCCACTGCTGCTCCCGCTCCCAGTGGCCAGCCAGGACAACCTGCTGGATCCCTTGGCTACACAGGCGCCGCGCCGCCTGCTGGATATCCAGCAAGGGAGTGGCGCTCACCAGATGGATCACCATGCCGTCGGCACGGTGGGAGAGCAGTGCCCCCTCCCCCCACTCGGCCGGTGCAAACTCTCGGCTCAACCAGACGTTCATGCGCACACCTCCTGCAGCCAGCGGGCAATCGTGCGAAGACCATGACCCTTGGCCCCGGTCGCCCAGAGCTCATTGCCCGACTTCTGATAGGAAGCGGCCAGGTCCAGGTGCACCCAGCCCTTGCCTTCGTCACGGACGAAGCGCGACAGGAACGCCGCTGCCGTGGTGGCGCCGGCAGTACCTTCTGCGGACGCCACATTACCCAGCTCGGCAAAGGCCGAGGTGAGCTGGCCTGCGTGCCAGGGTTCGAGCGGCAGCGGCCAGGCCTTCTCGTTTTCAGCGTTGGCGGCAGCCAGCGCGCGCACCTGCTCCGCCTCATCGAGGGCAAACACGGCATTGTAGTCGCGGCCCAGCGCGGTCTTGGCGGCGCCGGTCAGGGTAGCAGCGTCGAGGATGTAGGCAGCCCCGCTTTCGCTGGCGGCCAGCAGGCCGTCTGCCAGCACCAGGCGACCTTCCGCGTCGGTATTCTGGATCTCGACCGAGATGCCGTTGCGATAAGTGAGGATGTCGCCGAGCTTGAAGGCGTGGCCGGAGACCAGGTTCTCGGCGCAGCAGAGGATGAGCTTGACCCGCTTGTTCAGGTCACGGCTGATGGCCAGCGCCAGGGCGCCGGTCACCATGGCGGCGCCGCCCATGTCGGACTTCATCGGCAGCATGTTGTCGGAGGACTTCATGGAGTAGCCGCCGGAATCGAAGGTGATCCCCTTGCCCACCAGCGCCGCGACCACGGGGGCGTTGGCATCCCCGGTCGGGTTATAGTCGAGCTCCAGCAGCACCGGCTCGCGCTCGCTGCCACGGCCCACCGACCAGACCCCGATATGACCCGATTCACGCAAGGCTTCGCCAGCGGTGATGCGGGCGGTCACCTTGTCACCGCCGAGGCTGCGAATGAGCAGCAGAGCGGACTCCGCCAGGCTCATGGGGTAGATGGCTTCCGGGCAGCCGTTGGTCACCTCGCGCACCCAGCGGGTCGCTTTCAGCAAAGCCGCCAGCTCGGCAGCCTCCTGATCGCTCTGCTCGCCGAAATCGAGCTCGCGATCCCCCTTGGCGGCATAGAAGCCCTGGGCAAAGGCGTAGCGACGCTCCCCATTCCAGCCCTCACCCACCAGTTTGACGCGCTTGATGCCGCTCGACTCGAGGCGTCTGGCCCCCCGCTGGATGGCGCGCAGCGCCTCCTTCTCCTGGCCAGCGGCCAGATGGAGATGGGCCTCGTCGCCGTTGAAACTGAGCAGGGCACCCTCGCCCCAGTGGGCGGCGGCAGCCTGGGACGACAACCTTACGTTCATCATGTCAGCCATGTTCTCTTGCTTCCTTTTTATTGGCACTTTCATCAACGAATAGGGAAATCACGGGCACAAAAAAGGCCGCTCCCTCAAGGGTCACGGCCTTCACCATATCATTACTGCACCATGAGATGCTGCACGCGCAATTCACTCATGTGTAATTAAGGGGTCATCAGTGGCGCTCGGACGCCAGATTCAGGGTGTACTTGGGCAGTTCCACCACCAGATCCTCATCCGCCAGTCTGGCCTGGCAGCTGAGACGGGATTCCGGCTCCAGCCCCCACGCCTTGTCCAGCATGTCGTCTTCCAGCTCGTCGCTCGGCTCGAGGGAGTCGAACCCTTCCCGCACCACGCAATGGCAGGTAGTACAAGCACAGGACTTCTCGCAAGCGTGCTCGATCTCGATGCCGTTGCGCAGCGCGATATCCAGAATGGTTTCACCGGTCGCACCTTCGAGGGCCGCGCCGTCCGGACAGAGCTCGGGATGGGGCAGAATAATCAGTTTTGGCATATCACACCTTGTTGACGTTTTGTCCGGTCAGTACCTTGCGGATGGAGGCATCCATCCGGCGGGCTGCAAATTCGCCACTGGCAGCGTCCGCCGCCTCGATGGCCTCTTTGATCTGATTGGTGGTGCCCGTGCTGCGCATAGTCAGCAGATGGGCGATGGCGGCATCCAGCTCGGCCCGCTCGGTGGGGCTCAGCAACGCCTCGCCATCGGCGGCCAGGGCGGCGTTGAGGCTCTCAACCACCCGGTCGGCCTCGACCTGTTGCTCCGCCAACATGCGGGCATCCATGTCCTGCTGGGCATTGGCGATGGAGGCGCTCAGCATGTTGAGGATGTCATCCTCACCCAGTCCATAGGAGGGCTTGACCTGGATCTCGGCCTGCACGCCGGAGGATTTCTCCATGGCGCTGACCGACAGCAGACCGTCCGCATCCACCTGGAAGGTAACGCGAATATGGGCCGCCCCCGCCGCCATGGGCGGAATGCCGGTCAGGGTGAAGCGGGCCAGGGAGCGGCAATCGGCCACCAGCTCGCGCTCTCCCTGCACCACGTGGATGGCCATTGCGGTCTGGCCATCCTTGAAGGTGGTGAACTCCTGGGCGCGGGCCACCGGAATGGTGGTATTGCGCGGGATCACCTTCTCGGCGAGGCCGCCCATGGTCTCAAGACCGAGGGAAAGCGGGATGACGTCCAGCAGCAGCATCTCGGCGTCGGGCTTGTTGCCCACCAGGATGTCGGCCTGGATGGCGGCACCGATGGCCACCACCTTGTCAGGGTCAATGCTGGTCAAGGGGGTGCGGCCGAAGAACTCGCCCACCCGCTCGCGCACCAGCGGCACCCGGGTCGAGCCACCGACCATCACCACTTCCAGTACCTCTTCCTGCTCGAGACCCGCATCGCGCAGGGCGCGCCGACAGGCCTGCAGGGTGCGCTTGACCAAGGGCTGGATCAGCTCGTCAAACTGGCTGCGGGTGACGGTACCCTGCCAGCCGGCAAAGGTGCAGGAAACGGCATCGGCATCGGTGAGGCCGTGCTTGATGCTGGCCGCCGCATCCAGCAACTCGCGCTGGGTACGGGCATCGAGCTGACCGGACAACCCGGCTTGCTCTTTGAGCCAGTCCGCCAGCAGATGGTCGAAATCGTCACCACCGAGTGCCGAGTCGCCACCGGTGGCCATCACCTCAAACACCCCGCGATGCAGGCGCAGGATGGAGATATCGAAGGTTCCGCCACCCAGGTCATAGACGGCGATCACCCCTTCCTGGCCGGAGTCGAGGCCATAGGCGATGGCCGCCGCCGTGGGTTCGTTGAGCAACCGCAGTACATGCAGACCGGCCAGTCTGGCCGCGTCCTTGGTGCCCTGACGCTGGGCATCGTCAAAATAGGCGGGCACCGTGATGACCACGCCGTCGAGGTCTCCCCCGAGGGACGCGGCACCGCGCTCGGCCAGTTTTTTCAGGATCTCGGCCGAGACCTGCACCGGGTTGACCAGCCCCTGGCGGGTCTGCAACTGGGGCATGCCCGTCTCGGTAGCCACGAACTCGTAAGGCTGCTGACGGGTATCGATATCGGCCAGCGCCTTGCCCATCATCCGCTTGACCGAGACGATGGTGTTGTGGGGATCGAGGGCCGCCTCACGCTTGGCATCGAAGCCAACCCGGATGGTATCGGCCTGGTAATGGACCACGGAAGGCAGCAGATCACGCCCCTGCTCGTCACAGAGGGTGTCGGCCTGGCCGCTGCGCACGGCGGCGACCAGGGAGTTGGTGGTGCCAAGATCGATGCCGACGGCACGTTTATGCTGGTGAGGTGCGGCGCTCTGGCCTGGCTCGGCAATTTGCAGTAATGCCATGGGTAATCACAATTCCTGCGTTAGAGGGTCAAGACTCGAACAGCGAGTCTTCGAATCGTTCCAGCTCCTCGAGGAGCTTGTCGACAAATTTGAGCTTGCGAACGCAATCCGCCGCCTGCAGATCCTCATCCCTGGTGAGAGAGTCGGTCAGCCGTTGCATCAACGCCTGGTGATCATGCCTGATCTCCTGGCGAAAATCCTTGATGGCGCCCTCAGGGTCGGCGTCGCCCTTGAGATCAGCCAGCCGCTCTCGCCACTCCAGCTGTTGCATCAGAAAGGCAGGATCTTGCAGTGTCTGCTGCTCGCCGCGAATATCTGTGCCCCGCAAGGAGAGCAGGTACTCGGCTCGGCGCAAGGGGGCCTTGAGGGTGGTAAACGCATCGTTGATCTGGGCAGCACGCTGCACGGCAGCAAGCTGCTCCCGCTCGGGGGCAGTCGCAAAACGATCGGGATGGAACTGGGTCTGCAGCTGACGATAGGTGTCAGCCAGTTGGCGAGTATCGAGCTCGAAGCCCTCAACCAGCCCGAACAGCTCGAAATGATTCATCCTTCGTCCTCAGACAATAGCGCTGGGAGTGCAACCACACTCGTCTTGAACTTGAAAGCAGTGGCATGGACTGGCGTCCACACCACTGTGTTGATGAGCAAGGTGTTGATCACAAGAGACTCGCCGCAACAGGGCTCACCCTTGGGGCTGCGAGGCGTTGCAAACATGGGCGATCGGTCAATCGAACCACTTACACGCTGAAGCTTTCGCCACAACCACATTCGCCCTTGGCATTCGGGTTGTTGAACTGGAAGCCCTCGTTGAGGCCTTCCTTCACGAAGTCCAGCTCGGTGCCATCCAGGTGGATCAGGCTCTTGGCATCCACGATGATCTTGACGCCTTTCTGCTCGAACACCTGATCCTCGGCAGCCAGCTCATCCACGAACTCGAGCACATAGGCAAGGCCAGAACAGCCGGTCGTCTTGACGCCGAGGCGCAGGCCGATGCCCTTGCCCCGGTTGATCATGAAGGAGGAAACCCGCGCCGCTGCGGCATCTGTCATGGTTATGGCCATACTGCTCTCCGGACCTTAAAGACCTTTCTTCTGCTTGTAATCGGCGATGGCGGCCTTGATGGCATCCTCCGCCAGAATGGAGCAGTGGATCTTCACCGGCGGCAGCGCCAGCTCTTCGGCGATGTCGGTGTTCTTGATACCGGCCGCTTCGTCCAGGGTCTTGCCCTTGACCCACTCGGTCACCAGGGAGCTGGAGGCGATGGCGGAACCACAGCCGTAGGTCTTGAACTTGGCATCTTCGATGATGCCATCATCGCTGATCTTCAGTTGCAGCTTCATGACGTCACCACAGGCCGGTGCACCGACCATGCCGGTGGCGACGCTGGGATCGTTCTTGTCAAAACCACCGACGTTGCGGGGATTCTCGTAGTGGTCGATTACTTTTTCACTGTAAGCCATATCTAACTCCTGCTAATTCCGTTGTTCACCAGACCCTTGCCATGCAGGCAAGGATCAGTGATGTGCCCATTCGACCGTGTTCAGATCGACGCCATCCTTGAACATCTCCCACAGGGGGGACATCTCGCGCAAACGACCGATGGAGTCGCAGATGAGCTTGATTGCGTAGTCGATCTCTTCTTCGGTGGTGAAGCGACCGATGCTGAAACGGATGGAGCTGTGTGCCAGCTCGTCGTTCAGACCCAGGGCGCGCAGCACGTAGGAAGGTTCCAGGCTGGCCGAAGTACAGGCAGAACCGGAAGAGACCGCCAGATCCTTCAGTGCCATGATGAGGGATTCCCCTTCCACATAGGCGAAGCTGACATTCAGGTTACCCGGTACACGCTGATCCAGATCCCCGTTGATATAGACTTCTTCGATGTTCTTGATGCCATCCCACAGACGCTGGCGCAGGGCCATGATGTGCTGGCTCTCGCTCGCCATCTCTTCCTTGGCGATGCGGAAGGCTTCCCCCATGCCGACGATCTGGTGGGTTGCCAGGGTACCGGAGCGCATGCCGCGCTCGTGGCCACCGCCGTGCATCTGGGCTTCCAGACGAACACGGGGCTTGCGGCGCACATACAGGGCGCCAATGCCTTTCGGGCCGTATACCTTGTGGGCGGACATGGAGAGCAGATCAACCTTGAGTGCTTCCACGTCGACCGGGATCTTGCCCACGCTCTGGACGGCGTCCACGTGCAGCAGGATCTTGCGGGAACGGCACAGCTCGCCGATGGCAGCGATGTCTTGCACCACCCCGATCTCGTTATTGGCGTGCATGATGCTGACCAGGATGGTGTCATCACGCAGGGCGCCTTCGATCTGCTCAAGAGTGAACAGGCCGTTGGGCATGGGCTCGAGGTAGGTCACCTCATAGCCTTCACGCTCCAGTTGGCGGCAGGTATCCAGCACAGCTTTGTGCTCGGTCTTGGAGGTGACGATGTGCTTGCCCTTGCCGGCGTAGAAATGGGCAATGCCCTTGATGGCCAGGTTGTTGGACTCGGTCGCACCGGAGGTAAAGACGATCTCGCGCGGGTCCGCGCCGATCAGCTCTGCCACTTGATTACGGGCCAGATCCACCGCCTCTTCGGCCTGCCAGCCGAAACGGTGGGAACGGGAGGCTGGGTTGCCGAACAGGCCGTCCATGGTGAGGCACTGCATCATTTTTTCTGCGACACGCGGGTCCACCGGACAGGTTGCCGAATAATCAAGGTAAATAGGCAGTTTCATCTTTTTCTCCGTTACGACGGGGTCACACAGCGACTCGTCGTGGAAAGCACGTTTATAGTTGGACTTTCAAGCTCACATCACCGCGTTCGGCCCGATCAACCAGGGACAACACGGTCTTCATTTGTTCATCTTGCTTGCCGGCGATACGGCGCACATCGGCCTGACCAACCAGCTCGGCCAGGGTGATATCCCCCAGGAAACTGGAGATGCGTTCGCTCAGATCCCGCCACAAGGAGTGGGTCAGGCACTGGGTACCACCGTGGCAGCCCCCTTTGCCGAGGCACTTGGTCGCATCGACCGATTCATCGACCGCGGTGATCACCTGACCGACCGAGATCTCGCCAGGGGCCAGACCGAGGCGATAGCCGCCACCGGGGCCACGTACGCTGCTCACCAGACCATGCTTGCGCAGACGGGCAAACAGTTGTTCCAGATAGGACAAGGAGATGCCCTGGCGCTCTGAAATATCAGCCAGGGGCACGGGCCCCTGCTCTGCATGCAACGCCACGTCGAGCATGGCTGTCACCGCGTAACGTCCTTTTGAGGTCAGTCTCATATGCCTTACCGTCTTGCGAACCAATCAATATGTGGCATATGGTCACATACCCGACTAAATCAGTCAAGTATATGCTTGAGTAAATCAGTCGGGATTAATCCTGTGCCCTGGACTTCTGGACAGAGGTGAGAATGCCCCGCAGGATGTTCAACTCCACCGCTTCGGGTCTGGCCCGATTGAACAGACGACGCAGTTTGCTCATCACATGGCCTGGATGGTCATCGGCAATGAATCCCGTCTTTTGCAACGTCTGCTCCAGATGCTGATAAAACCCTTCCAGTTGCTGGGCGCTGGGGTACTCGACCCGCTCATCCTCCGGGGCCGAATGCTCCTGGTTCTGTACTTCCAGCCAGCGCATCCGCACCTCGTAACAAAGGGTCTGCACTGCCATGGCCAGATTGAGGGAGCTGTATTCTGGATTGGCGGGAATGGCCACATGGAAGTGGCATTTTTGCAGTTCGTCATTGGTGAGGCCGGTGCGTTCACGGCCAAACACCAGCGCGACCGGGTGCTCCATGCCCTCGGCAACCAGCTTCTCGCCCGCTTCACGGGGATCCAGCATGGGCCAGCTCAAGGTGCGGGAACGGGCACTGGTGCCGATGACCAGACCACAGTCGGCAATGGCTTCATCCAGGGTCGGCACGATACGAGCGCGAGCCAGGATATCGCTGGCCCCCGCCGCCAGGGCGACGGCCTCCTCATCCGGCTGGGTCTGGGGATCGACCAGCACCAGTTGAGTCAGCCCCATGGTCTTCATGGCCCGCGCTGCGGATCCCATGTTGCCGGTGTGAGAGGTGTTTACCAACACGATACGAATCTGATCCAACATGCCCAGTCAATCTTCAGTCAAAAATGGCGCGCAATTGTAACATAACCAATCGCTATTTTGGCACCGCTTCCGACCAGGCATTTCTGCACAAACAGGCAGATGACGCCTTCCCACCCTGCGTGGTCACGCTGACAGTGGGGTACTGCGGCTCAAGCTCACCTGTTCCGCAGCACTCGGGCAAGAAAACGGCTCAGCCCATTGTCGCGGCAGTGGGCACGTGCGTCTCGCGGGCCCGCTCGATAAAGCTCGCCAAATCCATCAGGGGGTATTTCATCAATCCCAGCCCGTCCAGATCCAGGCTGTCCATCAGATTTTTCACCTCCAGGCCCAACTCGGTATCCCCCTCTATCTTCAGCCGGCGCTGGAAGAAGAGGGAATCCGGGTCTTCACGGCGCCCGGCGATCAGAACAAGATCCTGGCTATTGCCGCTGAAACAGACATCGGCGTGCTCACACTTCCTTGCCACCACCAATTTGCCCTCCCGCTCGCTGATAAACCAGCATAGCCCCAGATCGCTGACTTCCACTTTCAGCCACTTGCCCGCAAGAAACGCAAATTCCCCCTCTTCGATGGCCTCCCGGAATACCCTGCCCAGCAGGGCCTCCATCAGGTTTTGTTGCAGCGGGAAGGGCACCAGCTTGAGGGGGTGGCGCAAGAGACGGGGTGCCTGTTCAACCAGGCGACGTTGCAGATGTTGAAACACGATAAACTCCCAGTTTTTTGCGCATTCAAGCACAGCCCCTTCGGCAAGATCCTGTTGAAAATCAAACTTGTGCCCACTTACCTCAAGAAGGGTAAAGCCACCTAAAGCTGCCTCAGGTCAAAAAGCGGGGGCGCAAGCATGAATACAATCGGGCCACTTTGCATTTTTGCCCTCTCGGAGCGTACCCGATGGAATTACTCTGCCCGGCAGGCAGCCTGCCGGCACTGAAGACAGCCGTGGATAACGGGGCCGATGCGGTCTACATCGGCTTCAAGGATGACACCAATGCCCGCCACTTCGCCGGGCTCAACTTCACCGACAGCAAGCTGGAAAGAGCGGTTGACTATGTCCACCAGCATGGCCGCAAGCTGCACATCGCCATCAATACCTTTGCCCACCCGGGCTCCGATGCCCGCTGGAAGCAGGCCGTGGACAAAGGGGTGGCGCTCGGTGCAGATGCCCTGATCATCGCCGATCTCGCCGTGCTCGATTATGCCAGCCGCCGCCATCCCGACATGGAGCTGCATGTCTCGGTCCAGGCCAGCGCCACCAACGCCGCTGCCATCCGCTTCTACCAGCAGCACTTCAACGTCGGCCGGGTGGTGCTGCCGAGGGTGCTCTCCATGCATCAGGTCAGGCAGCTGGCCCGCGAGACCGACGTCGGCCTCGAGGTGTTCGCCTTCGGCAGCCTCTGCATCATGGCGGAAGGGCGCTGCTACCTCTCCTCCTACATGACCGGCGAGAGCCCCAACACCGTCGGCGCCTGCTCACCGGCCAAGTTCGTACGCTGGGAAGAGACCCCGAGCGGCCTCGAATCCCGCCTCAACGAGGTGCTGATCGATCGTTACGGCCCGGGGGAAAACGCCGGCTACCCGACCCTGTGCAAGGGGCGCTTCGAGGTGGATGGCCAGACCTATCACGCGCTGGAGGAGCCCACCAGCCTCAACACCCTCGGCCTCCTGCCCGAGCTGTGCCAGACCGGCATCCAGTCAGTCAAGATCGAGGGGCGCCAGCGCAGCCCCGCCTATGTGGAGCAGGTGACCCGGGTCTGGCGCGCCGCCATCGACGCCTATCAGGCCAACCCCGAGGCCTATCAGGTCAAGGCTGAGTGGGATGCCCAGCTCGCCCGTGTCTCCGAGGGGAGCCAGACCACCCTCGGTGCCTATCATCGCCAGTGGCAATAAGGAGCCCTGTTCATGAAATTCTCTCTCGGCCCCCTGCTCTTCTACTGGCCCAAGGCCGACACCCAGGCCTTCTATCAGGCGGCCGCCGCCAGCCAGGCCGACATCGTCTATCTGGGGGAGACCGTCTGCAGCAAGCGGCGTGAACTGAAAGTGGATGACTGGATTGCCCTCGCCCGTCAGGTGACCGCCTCGGGCAGGCAGGCGGTGCTCTCCACGCTGGCGCTGATCTCTGCCCCCTCCGAGCTCAAGGAGGTCAAGCGACTGATCGACAACGGCGAGCTGATGATCGAGGCCAACGATCTGGGGGCGGTCCAGCTCGCCAGTGAAGCCGGGCTGCCGTTCGTCTGCGGCCCCGCCATCAACGCCTACAACGCCGACGTGCTGCGCATGCTGCTTAAACAGGGGATGCAGCGCTGGGTGATGCCGGTGGAGCTCTCCCGCGACTGGCTGATGCAGCTCAATCAGGATCTGGGCAGGGAACGCCAGCAGTTCGAGGTGGAGGTGTTCGCCTATGGTCATCTGCCGCTCGCCTACTCGGCACGCTGCTTCACCGCCCGCTCCCTCGACCGGCCCAAGGACAACTGCGAACTGGCCTGCATCCACTACCCCACCGGTCGGCTTGCCAGCAGTCGCGAGGGGCAGAAGGTGTTCAACCTCAACGGCATCCAGACCCAGTCCGGTTACTGCTACAACCTGGGCAACGAGCTCAAGGGGATGGAGGGCCTGGTGGATGTGGTGCGCCTCTCGCCCGAAGGCATGGAGACCCTGGCGATGCTGGAGCGCTTCAAGGCCAACGAACAGGGGATGGCCCCCCTGCCCCTGCTGCAGGAGCGGGACTGCAACGGTTACTGGCGCCAGATCCCCGGCATGAGCCTGGTGGAGTAGCGGCACACCCCGTGTCACCAGACAGAAAAAAGGCCTCGTCAAGAGGCCTTTTTCATGGGGTTCAAACCCGTTTAGTCACGCTTTGCCGCTCTTGCCCTGGGCTCCGGGTGGCTGGGGCTTGCGCGCCATCAGTTCCAGCTCCAGCAAGGCATAGCGATGCTCGATGAAGTCATAGACGTTGTTGGCCAGCGCCAGCTTGAAGTAGCTGATGGCTTCCTTGCGGTTACCCTTGGCCAGCTCGAACTTGCCGAGGTAGAAGTAGGTCTCGCACAGGCGCTCGGCGAGCTCCCTGTTGTCCTTGACCCCTTTCACCACGTTGCTCATCAACTGGGTGGCATTGATGTCGCCCGTATAGAGGCGCACCAGATCCCAGTTCCAGGCGTCGTCGTCATATTTGTTGAGCCGCTCGCGCATCCGGCTCATGGCCGCCGGTCCGTTGAGCTTCTGCTCGGCCAGATAGAGCCAGATCACCCGATAAGGGTCTTCCGGTTGCGCCTCGTAGAAGCGCTTCATATCCGCCGCGGCAAGCTCGGGGCGATTGCCGTAATAGAGCGCGATTCCCCGGTTGAGATAGGCGTAGTCGTAATCCGGGGCAAGCTCCAGGGCGGAGTCGAACGCCTCATAGGCCTCGTCGTAGTTCTGCTGTTGAACCAGATAGACACCGATGAAGTTGTAGGCCTCGGCAAAATCCGGCTTCTCCCGCAGGGCGCGGTTGAAGTCGAGTCGCGCCAGGGAACGCAAGCCCACCCGGTCAAACACCACGGCACGCTCATAGAAGAGTTCTGCCCGCTGTTCGGTCGTCAATTCCATTTCACTGAGCATCTGCCCGAGTCGCGCCAACGCCAACTCGCTCTGGTAGGAGACCTGCAAGGGGGTCGCCAATACCAGTGAAGCGGGTTGCGGCTTGGGAACTTGAGGCGCTTTTACCTGACTGCTACTGCTGCAACCCCACAAGGGGAGCAACAACAGGATACCCGTGAGGTATCCAATCCCTATCCTGACGTTCAATGAACACTCCGACGCTTACGCTTGACCCCGCATATGGTAAAGATCACGGGGCCGTTTGTCATGTGGCGCAGCCCCTCTCCCTCAAATAAATCAGGATTCGACAGGGTATCCGGCATCGCTCCAGCCGCGAAAGCCTCCATCGACGCTGACGACCCGGGAATAACCCATCTTCTGCAGGTTATCCGCCACCAGGATGGAGCGAAATCCCCCACCACAATAGAGGTAGAGTTCGGTGTCGGGATCCGGATACCGGGTCTCGATGTCACGCTCTATCACCCCGCGCCCGAGATAGGTGGCCCCCGGCAGATGGCCCCTGGCCCACTCGCTCTCTTCGCGCACGTCGATCAGATGAAATGCTCGGCCCTCATCCTGCCAGCGCTTGATCTGGTGCACATCGGTTTCCTGCACCTGCGGGCGGATGGCCTCTACCAGGGCCAGAAAACGGGGATTGTGTTGCATGGGCTTGCTCCTTGCTTTGGATAATGGATGCTGGGTTGTGGGGAGCATCATGACTCACCCCGGCCACAAGAGAAAGGGCGCCTTGCGGCGCCCTTTTCTGTTACGGCAGGATCTCTTGCTGATCCGCGCCCTCTTTTTCCACCTGGGTCGGCAGCATGTGCTCCCGCTTGATCCCGAGGAACATGGCTGAGGCGCTCGCCACATAGATGGAGGAGTAGGTCCCGAAGGCCACCCCGATCACCATGGCGATGGAGAAACCGTGGATCAGAGGCCCGCCTTTGAGCAGCAGCGCCACCACCACCACGAAGGTCAACCCCGAGGTGATGATGGTCCGGCTCAGGGTCTCGGTCATGGAGAGATCCATGATCTCCGCGGTGTCCCCACGGCGTACCTTGCGGAAATTCTCCCGCACCCGGTCGAACACGACGATGGTGTCGTTCAGGGAGTACCCCACCAGCGTCATCAGCGCCGCCAGCACGGTCAGGTCGAACTCGAACTGGAAGTAGGCAAAGATGCCGAGGGTGATGATCACGTCGTGAGCCAGGGAGAGGATGCCCCCCGTGGCCAGACGCCACTCGAAGCGCACCGCCACGTAGATCAGGATACAGATGATGGAGGCCAGCATGGCCAGGGCACCGTCGGTGGCCAGCTCGTCACCCACGGAGGGACCGACGAACTCGACACGCTTGAGCACGGCGCTCTCGTCGACCAACTTGGCGGCCGCCAGGACCTCGTTGCCCTGCTGCTCGACCTTGACGCCCTCTTGCGGGGCCATGCGCACCAGCACATCACGGCTGGAGCCGAAGAACTGCAGGGTCGCCCCGTCAATCTTCTGCTGATCCAGCGCCTCGTGCATCTTGTCCAGGCTCACCGACTGCTGGAACCCCACCTCGATGGTGGTACCGCCGGTGAAGTCCAGCCCCCAGTTCAGGCCACGATCGTACAGAACGTAGAGGGCGAGCACCGTTACCAGAGCAGAGAGGACCATACCCAGCTTGGCGAAACGCATGAAGGGGATGGGCTTTTCAAAATGTAGAATTTGAAACATGTCTCTTCCTTAGATCGGCAGCTTGTCGATGCGCCGTCCACCCCAGGCCAGGTTGATGATGGCGCGGGATACCGTGATGGCAGTGAACATGGACGCCGTCAGGCCGATCCCGAGGGTCAGGGCGAAGCCCTTGATGGCACCGGTACCGATACCGAACAGGATCACGCAGGTGATGAGCGAGGTGATGTTGGAGTCGGCGATGGTGGAGAAGGCGCGGTCAAAGCCCAGGTGAATGGCTTGCTGCACCCCGCGACCATTGCGGATCTCTTCACGAATACGCTCGTAGATCAGTACGTTCGCATCCACCGCCATCCCCAGCGTCAACACGATACCGGCGATGCCCGGCAGGGTCATGGTGGCCCCCGGGATCATCGACATGATACCGACGATGAGCACCAGGTTCATGGTCAGCGCCAGATTGGCCACCCAGCCGAAGGCACGGTAGTAGATCCCCATGAAGAGCACGATCACCAGCATGGCCCAGCCGATGGCTTCCATCCCGCTGTCGATGTTCTGCTGACCCAGGCTCGGGCCTATGGTGCGCTCTTCGACGATCTGAATGGGGGCAATCAGGGCACCGGCACGCAGCAGCAGCGCCAGGTTGTGGGCTTCGTTGGCGTTGTCGATCCCGGTGATGCGGAACTGGCTACCCAGGCGAGACTGGATGGTGGCGACGTTGATCACCTCCTCCTGCTTGCGGAACTTGCGCTTGCCGTCCGGACCAGGCTGACCCACCGGCTTGTACTCGATGAAGACGGTCGCCATGCCCTTGCCAACGTTGTCCTTGGTAAAGTTGGCCATCTTGTTGCCACCCTGACCATCGAGCTTGATGTTGACCTGGGGACGGCTGTATTCATCGAAACCGGACTGGGCACCCACGATGTGGTCACCGGTCAGGATCACGCGCTTTTGCAGTACCACGGGACGACCGTTGCGATCGTTGTAGACCTTGGAGCTCGGCGGCACGCGGCCTGCGGCAGCGGCCTGGATATCGGCAGCCTCATCGACCATGTGGAACTCCAGGGTCGCGGTGGCACCCAGGATCTCCTTGGCACGGGCGGTGTCCTGGATCCCCGGCAACTCGACGATGATACGCTCACCGCCCTGCTGCTGGACCAGCGGCTCGGCCACACCCAGTTCGTTCACCCGGTTGCGGATGATGGTGATGTTCTGCTCGAGGGCATACTTCTTCACCTCTTTGACCTTGGCTTCGCTCAGAGTGGCCAGCAGGATGAAGTCATCCCCTTTCTGGTCGGTGGTGAAGACAAGATCCGCATTCTGGCGACGCAGGAAGGAGAGTGCCTTGGCCTGATCGGCCTCGTCACGGAAGACCACCTGCACCTGATCCCCGACCCGGCGTACACCGGAGTAGCGGATCTTCTGGGTGCGCAGCTCGGCGCGGAAATCCTGCACCATCTGTTCCTGCTGCTTGGCCAGCGCTTCGGCCATGTCCACTTCCATCAGGAAGTGCACACCGCCCCGCAGGTCAAGACCGAGCTTCAGGGGCGCCGCGCCGATGGCCTCAAGCCAGGCGGGGGTCGACGGTGCCAGGTTGAGGGCGGTGATGAAATTGTCGCCCAGCTTGTTGGCCACGATGTCGCGCGCCTTGAGCTGGTCTTCGGTGTTGTTGAAACGGATCAGGATGAAGCCGTGCTCGAACGCCGCATGCTTGACCGGGATCTTCGCCTCGTCGAGGGTTTCCTTCACCTGATCGAGGGTTTCTAGTTTGACTTCGGCACCACGGCTGGCAGAGACCTGCAAGGCCGGGTCTTCGCCGTAAAGATTGGGGGCTGCATATAGAAAACCGATGGCGATCACGACGATCACCATCAGGTATTTCCACAGCGGATAGCGATTTAACACGCTGTGCTCCTCGGGAGATTAGAGGGACTGGATAGAACCCTTGGGCAGAACGGCAGAGACGAAGTCACGCTTGATGGTGACCTGGGTCTGATCGTTCAGGGCCAGCACAATGTAGTCGCTGTCGGCGGAAACCTTGGCGATCTTGCCGACCAGGCCACCGGAAGTGAGCACTTCGTCGCCCTTGGAGAGGGAGCTCATCAGATTGCGATGCTCCTTGGCACGCTTGGCCTGGGGACGGTAGATCATGAAGTAGAAGATGAGACCGAACACGGCCAGCATGATGATCATTTCCATGCCACCACCCTGTGCTGCCGGAGCCGCGCCTTCTGCATACGCCTTGGAGATAATGCTCATTTAACAACCTCTTATTGATGTAGATTTGAATACTAACTTATATGTCGTTGTTATTTCACGTCATTTTCAGCCAGTGGAGGCACAGGCTTCCCTTGCCGACGGTAAAACTCAGTTACAAAGTCGTCTAATTTACCCTGCTCGATCGCGTCCCGCAAACCCTGCATCACGCGCTGGTAATAACGCAGGTTGTGGATGGTATTCAGACGGGCACCGAGGATCTCGTTGCACTTGTCCAGATGGTACAGATAGCTGCGGGTGTAGTTCTTGCAGGTGTAGCAATCGCAGTCCGCATCCAGGGTGCTGGTGTCTTCCCGGTACTTGGCGTTGCGGATCTTGACCACGCCATCGGTGGTAAAGAGATGACCGTTGCGGGCGTTGCGGGTCGGCATCACGCAGTCGAACATGTCGATACCGCGGCGCACCCCTTCCACCAGATCCTCCGGCTTGCCCACCCCCATCAGGTAGCGCGGCTTGTCGGCCGGAATTTTCGGGCAGACATGGTCAAGGATGCGATGCATGTCCTCTTTGGGCTCACCCACGGCAAGACCGCCGACCGCGTAACCGTCGAAGCCGATCTCAAGGAGACCGTCCAGCGACACATCCCGCAGCGGTTCGTAGACAGAACCCTGGATGATGCCGAACAGGGCGTTCTTGTTGCCGAGTGCATCGAACTTGTCACGGGAACGCTTGGCCCAGCGCAGGGACATCTCCATGGACTTGCGCGCTTCCTCGTAAGTGGCCGGGTACGGGGTGCACTCGTCGAAGATCATCACGATGTCGGAACCCAGATCGTACTGGATCTCCATGGACTTCTCGGGGTCGAGGAAGATCTTCTCGCCGTTGATGGGATGACGGAAGTGCACCCCCTCCTCGGTGATCTTGCGGATGTGCCCCAGACTGAACACCTGGAAACCACCGGAGTCGGTCAGGATGGGCCCCTGCCAGTTCATGAAGTCGTGCAGATCGCCGTGGGCGCGCATCACTTCCTGACCCGGGCGCAGCCAGAGGTGGAAGGTGTTGCCAAGCAGGATCTGGGCACCGGTCTCACGCACCTCTTCCGGTGTCATCCCCTTGACGGTGCCGTAGGTGCCGACCGGCATGAAGGCCGGGGTCTGGACCACACCACGCTCGAACACCAGTTGACCGCGACGGGCACGCCCATCGGTGGTTTTCAATTCAAATTTCATTGCTACCTCTATTCAGTCAGAGAAACAGTCTGACAACAAAGGGCCCGAGGGGCCCGGTAATATGAAGCCGGCCGGCATACTGACAAGCAGAGCCTGAACGACTTCTGAAGGGCAAGGCTTAACCCTGCACCCGGCGACGGGTGACGAACATGGCGTCCCCGTAGCTGAAGAAACGATACTGTCCCGCCACGGCGGCCTGATAGGCGGCCATCACGTTGTCATAGCCGGCAAAGGCGCTGACCAGCATGATCAGGGTGGATTCGGGCAGGTGGAAGTTGGTGATCATGGCATCGACCACCTGGAACTCGTAACCGGGGAAGATGAAGATGTCGGTGTCATTGAAGAAGGGCGCCAGCGGCTTGCCCTGGGCCAGGGTCGCCTTGGCTGCGCTCTCGAGGGATCGTACCGACGTGGTGCCCACCGCAACCACCCGACCGCCGCGGGCGCGGGTCGCCGCGATGGCATCCACCACCTCCTGGGGCACTTCGGCGTATTCCGAGTGCATGTGGTGATCTTCAATCTTGTCGACGCGCACCGGCTGGAAGGTGCCCGCCCCCACGTGCAGGGTCACGAAGGCCATCTCCACGCCCTTGGCACGGATCTGCTCGAGCAGCGGCTCGTCGAAGTGCAGACCGGCGGTCGGCGCCGCCACGGCACCCGGCTTCTGGTTGTAGACGGTCTGGTAGCGCTCCTTGTCGGCATCCTCGTCGGGGCGGTCGATATAGGGAGGCAACGGCATGTGGCCGATGGCATCCAGAATGGTCAGCACAGGGCGCGGGTCGAGGAAGTGGATCTCGAACAGAGCGTCGTGGCGGGCACGCATCTCGGCCTCGACGGGCACGCCGTCGGCACCGCCATCCAGAAGGAGACGGGTACCTGGCTTGGGGGACTTGGACGAGCGGACGTGCGCCAGCACGCTGTGCTCGTCCAGAATGCGCTCCACCAGCACCTCCAGCTTGCCGCCGCTGGCCTTCTGGCCAAACATGCGGGCCGGAATAACCCGGGTATTGTTGAACACCAGCAGATCGCCGGGGTTGAGCTGGTCAAGCACATCGACAAAATGACCGTGGCGCAGGGCGCCGGTTTGACCATCGAGCTGCAGCAGGCGGCTGGCGGTACGCTCCGCCATGGGGTAGCGGGCAATCAGCTCGTCTGGCAGATCAAAATGAAAATCGGATACTTGCATCTTTCACCTCGGGGGAATCGGCGGCTAGTCTAGTTATCCCCCTCTTCCAAGGCAACCCAAAAGACTAAAAACCCAAGGAAGACAAGGGATAGCGGGCCATTTTGTGAGGTTGGGCCCGTTAAAAAACCTTTAAGGTTTTGTATTGACCCCGATCATGTTCTGGCGACGGGGGCTGGGCTAGGGTGGAAGCAGACACACAAGGAGGCCCACCATGATGACCCTCTCCGAGATCATGACTGAACACCCCTTTACCCTGGGTCCGGAAAACAGCGTCAAGCAGGCGATGGAGCTGATGCAGCAGGAGCGGATCCGTCACGTTCCCATCGTCGATGAACACCAGCATCTGCTCGGTCTGGTCACCCTCTCGGACATCCTGGCCACCCGTGAATCCAAGCTGCTGCTGATCAATCCGGAGCGGGAGGCGGAGTTCACCGACAGCGTCCAGCTCGACGAGATCATGACCCGTCAGGTGGCGAGCGTGGATCCCCACGCCGGCATCAAGGAGGCAGCTCTGTATCTGCAGCGCCACAAATATGGCTGTCTGCCGGTACTCAAGGGGCGCAAGCTGGTTGGCATCGTCACCGAGTCGGACTTCATCGCCGTGGCCATCAATCTGCTGGAGCTGATGGAGGAGCAGGAGCCCCCAACCGACTTTTGATCTTAAAATTATGTAATAAAATTACAATAAAAGCGTTTTCAGCCTAATTAAACGGCTATTCAAGTGAAACACTTTCAATTTGACTGTAAAATTACACCACAAAACTTGCGTTGTGACATTCATCACACTATGATGCCCACCATGCAATGGTTGCCGAAGAGGAGATGAGGATTGTGCACCCGCCATCTTCTCTTCATATGTCTGCAAGTTTGCACACCCCGTAGTTAGTCTTTGCTGTAAAGCATATTTATCGCCATTCCTTGTTTGATGACCCGGCCCTGTCTGTGCGACGGCGCCGGGATTTTTTTATCCCTCTTTTTTCTACTGCGCCGCCTCGTCTGCCCCCTTCTCTGCTCACGCAATGAAAACAAATCCGGCCCAGCCCTTGAAAATGTGACATGCAGGACAGAAATTGAACTTCGACAATGAGTTATCTCCGAAGGCCTGAGATATTCATGTTAGGTACAGTTGTGATGATCTATCTAATAAATAGATTTATGTGATTCAAAATTGTGGCTTTGACCGATTAGAAAAAGTCACTATGATGACTCCATCGAAAGTTAAGCGCCTCGTCTGGCACGACTCTTCAACACCAGACAGGCATATGTACATCACCAAGGAGCAAATACATGTCTACCTACATCAACACTGAAATCAAGCCGTTCAACGCCACCGCCTACCACAATGGCAAATTCGTTCAGGTGTCTGACGCTGACCTGAAAGGCAAGTGGTCCGTGGTGTTCTTCTACCCGGCTGATTTCACCTTCGTCTGCCCGACCGAGCTGGGCGACCTGGCCGACAACTACGCCGAATTCCAGAAGCTGGGCGTCGAGATCTACGCCGTCTCCACCGACACCCACTTCACCCACAAGGCCTGGCACGACACTTCTGACACCATCCAGAAGATCCAGTACCCGATGATCGGCGACCCCACCGGCACCATCACCCGCAACTTCGGCGTGATGATCGAAGAAGCTGGCCTGGCTGACCGCGGTACCTTCGTCATCGACCCGCAAGGCGTCATCCAGATCGTTGAAATCAACGCTGGCGGCATCGGCCGTGACGCACTGGAACTGCTGCGCAAGGTCAAGGCTGCCCAGTACGTTGCTTCCCACCCGGGTGAAGTGTGCCCGGCCAAGTGGAAAGAAGGCGACGCCACCCTGGCCCCGTCCCTGGATCTGGTAGGCAAAATCTAAGCCTCCCCGCTCTGAAGACCGGCCCGTTCAAGGGCCGGTCTTGTTTACGGCCCTCAGAAAATGCGCCGGTCTGCTGTGTGGACCTCTGTTTTCTGTATCCGGTCATCGTGCCGACCCGCATTCAGCAAGAAGGAATTCGACCATGTTAGATACCAACCTCAAACAACAACTCAACGGTTACTTGCAGTACATCGTCAATCCCATCGAGATCAGCGTGTCCGGCAATGACAGCGACAAATCCGCCGAACTCCTGGCATTGGCCAGCGAGATCGCCGAGATGTCCCCCAAAATTTCCCTGACCGATGGTCGTAACGCCCGCAAGCCTTCCATGAGCATCGCGCCCCAGGGCCAGACCCCGCGCGTGCACTTTGCCGGCATTCCCATGGGTCATGAATTCACCTCCCTGGTGCTCGCCCTGCTGCAAAGCGGCGGTCACCCCTCCAAGGCCGATCCGGCCGTGCTGGAGCAGGTGAAGAACCTCAAGGGCGAGTTCCACTTCGAGACCTATATTTCCCTCTCCTGCCACAACTGTCCGGACGTGGTACAGGCCCTGAACCTGATGTCCACCCTGAATCCCGGCATCACCCACACCATGATCGACGGTGCCCTGTTCCAGGATGAGGTGAACGAGCGTCAAATCATGGCGGTCCCGAACGTCTACCTGAACGGTCAGCCGTTCAGCCAGGGCCGCATTTCGCTGGAAGAGATCGTCGCCAAACTCGACACCGGCGCTGCCGAGCGCAAGGCGCAAGAGCTGAGCGAAAAAGCGCCTTATGACGTGCTGGTGGTGGGCGGTGGCCCGGCCGGCGCCGCCGCGGCCATCTATGCCGCCCGCAAAGGCATTCGCACCGCCATTGTCGCCGAGCGTTTCGGTGGCCAGGTGATGGACACCGTCGGCATCGAGAACTTCATCTCCGTGCCCTACACCGAGGGCCCCAAGCTGGCCGCCAGCCTGGAGCAGCACGTCAAGCAGTACGGCGTGGAAGTGATCACCGAGCAGCGTGCCGCCGCCATCAGCAAGGATGGTTACGTCAACGTGGACCTCGCCTCCGGTGCCACCTTGAAGAGCCGCGCCGTGATCCTGGCGACCGGTGCCCGCTGGCGCGACCTGAACGTGCCGGGTGAACTCGAGTACCGTACCAAGGGTGTGGCCTACTGCCCCCACTGTGACGGCCCCTTCTTCAAGGGCAAGCGGGTTGCGGTGATCGGGGGCGGCAACTCCGGCATCGAGGCGGCCATCGATCTGGCTGGCATCGTCGAGCACGTCACCGTGGTGGAGTTCGCCGATACCCTGCGTGCCGACGACGTGCTGCAGAAGAAGGCCCGCTCCATGGGCAACATTGACATCATCATGAGCGCCCGCACCACCGAAGTGATCGGCGACGGCAGCAAGGTGGTGGGCATGGACTACGAAGATCGCACTACCGGCGAGATCAAGCATCTGGCGGTAGCCGGCATCTTCGTCCAGATCGGTCTGGTGCCGAACACCGAGTTCCTCAAGGGGAGCGAAGTGGCCCTGACCCGCTTTGGCGAAATCGAGATCGACACCAAGGGTGCCACCTCCCTGCCCGGCGTCTATGCCGCAGGGGATGCCACCACGGTGCCGTTCAAGCAGATCATCATCTCCATGGGGGCAGGTGCCACCGCCGCCCTGGGTGCGTTTGATTACCTCATTCGCAACCCGGCGCCGGAAGCACAAGCTACCCAGGCCGATGCCGTGACCGCCTGATAACCGCCCAACAAAAAACCGACTCCCTGGAGTCGGTTTTTTTATCCCTGTCGTTGGGTCGCCAGCCTTCAGCGCCCCTGCGGCGCGTCCCTCTCCTGCCCCTCTTCACTCACCGCTCACTCTTCTGCATCAGGCACGGCATAGCTCGCCGGCACTGCCTCCCCTTCCAGATCCGTTCTTGGCTCCAGCTCCGCCGTCATGGGGGTGTTGGGGGGCACCGGCATGAAGACCTGATGCTCCGTCAGCGGAATGGGGGCTCGCTTACGCCTGCGCCAGCCGAGATAGGCCGACAGCAGCAGACCGCACAGGGCAAAGTAGACGAACAGCCCCTGTGGTCCGAACGTTGCCATGGTAAAGGGGGCCAGCAGCGGACCCGTCATGGCTCCCAGGCTGTAGGCAAGCAGCAACCCCTGGTTTGCCCCCAGCACCTGATCCGGGCGCAGTTCATCGCAGGCATGGCTGAGGCTCAAGGGATAGATGGAGAACGCCATGCCCCCCAGCAGGAAGACAAGAGTCCCCTCGATTGGCTCGCGCCAGGGCCCCGGCAGCAGCACCATCAGCAACGCGATCAGGGTCAGCAGGGCGCAGAGCAGCAGGATCACCAACCGTCTGTCGTAACGATCAGATGCACGCCCGATGGGATACTGCAGACACATCCCCCCCAGGATCACCAGCGCCATCATGTCCGCCACCTGGGAGAGGGAGGCGCCGCTGTCGGTGAAATAGAGCGGCAACAGCCCATAGATGGCCCCGAGGATGAGGCCCGAGGTAAAGCTGCTGCCCATCCCCGCCGGAGTGAGGCGCACCAGCTCCAGCATTCCCACCGGCTGGGGTGCCACCATGGCCGGCGTCGCCACTCGGGAGAGAGCCAGAGGCACCACGGAGAGAGTCGCCGCCATGGCGCACAGGGCGAACGGCGTCAGCACCATGGGGTCCACCTGCTTGAGCTGCAGCTGGCCCAGGGCGAGTGAGCCGTACAGCAGGATCATGTAGAGGGACATCAACCGCCCCCGGTTCGCCGGGGTGCTTGAGACCAGCATCCAGGACTCCAGCACCACGAACAGGCCGCCGGTGGCAAACCCCCCGATCAGCCGCAGCGCCGCCCAGGTGACAGGCTCCACCACCATGCCGTGCAGCAGAAACAGAAAACAGAGCAGGGAGGCATAAGCCGCATAGGCCCGGATATGCCCCACCCGGGTGATGAGGCGGGCATTGATGAAGGTCCCCAGCACCAGGCCGCCGAAATAGGCAGCCGACACCAGACCGATGGCCTGGGCGGACACCTGCTCGGCGGAGAGACGCACCGTCAGCAGGGTATTGAACAGACCGTGACCCAGAATGAAGATCACCAGACTGGTCAGGGGGGACAGCAACCTTGTCAGTGCCATGGAGCCTCCTCGCAATAAAAGGGTCATGGTAGCCCCTGCCTCCCGCCCCCTTCAACCCGAATGCCCTCCCCCTGCGGGGCTATGCTTGACGGGAACCCCACATGGAGATCCGAAAGATGAGACTCATGCTGTTGTTGGCCGCCCTGCTCTTTTGCGGCAGCGCCCTCGCCTTCCACTGCCCCATGGACATGAAGAAGATAGACGACGCCCTGGCCGCAGGCCCCGCCCTCAGTGCCGAGCAACTGGCCGAGGTGAAGCAGTTGAGGGCGGACGGAGAGACCCTGCACAACGCGGGCAAGCATCAGGAATCGGTCGATACCCTGGCCAAGGCCATGGCCATTCTCAGCATCGATCAGGGCTGATACCGCCCCTTCGCCGCGCAACGGTCTCATTCGCATCGCCCGGATGCAGACCGCCAAAATGAAACAAGGCCCTCGCCATCACTGGCGGGGGCCTTTTCACTGCGGATGTCAGCGCTGAACGGGGCTACACCCGGCCACTGTAGACCAGGGTGGAATAGTTGAAGGCTATCTTGCCGTCAACGGCATGGCGAGCAAACTCGCGGCGAACGAGCGCCGTCATCTGATCGTGGGCCGGCGTGCCCGCCACAGGCGCATAGGAGGAGGAGTTGAGCCGTCCAAGCACCCCGTCAAGATCGAATAGCTGGCTGTTCTCGAAGCGATCGAGCCGGTACTCCCCGGTGAAGAAGGCGCGAAAATCCGCCTCACCGAGGTTGCGATGATTGACCTCCTCGTAATCCCCCGAGTAGGCGTGCAGCCCCTCTTCATAGGCCTTGAGAAACGGGGTGTTCGTCAGCCTGTCATTCCAGATGAGGGCGACCTGGCCACCGGGCTTGAGCAGCCGCTGGCACTCCTGCCGAAAAGCCGCGCGATCGAACCAGTGAAACGCCTGGGCGACCGTGACCAGATCCATCGCCCCCGTGGGCAGGCCCGTGGCTTCCGCACTGCCGTGCAGCCAGCCGATGTTCCCCACCTGGGCGAGCAGCCGTTTGGCGGCTGCCCGCATATCGTCGTTGGGCTCCACCGCCCAGACCCGCGCGACCCGGGGGGCCAGCAGGGCGGTCAGGATGCCGGTGCCGGCGCCGATGTCGGCCACCTGGGACTCGGGCCCCATGGCCAGCTCCCTTGCCAGAAAATCCAGCATGGCGGCGGGATAACCGGGTCGATATTTCACATAGGCCTCGACCCGGGTCGAGAATCGCTGGGTACTGTCCATGGCAGACTCCTCTCTTGCTGCGGCCTTCATGCCGGCTCCCGGCCTGGTGACCAGGATCCCCATGCCACTACACTTGACCCCATCATGCAAGCCCCAAGCGGGTGGCAAACGGCGTACAGGCTGGCTTGTCACCCAGCGAAGCAGCAGGCGCTGCGGGCGGCAGGATACCCATCGGGGCGCCCGCTCACGGGCGTCGAAGGACAAACACCAGGATGGAGCTGCGACACAATGAGACCAGTCAAGAACAGGATTTGCCTCTGGTATGACGGGGATGCCGAGGAGGCGGCACGGTTTTACGCCAGCCTCTTCCCCGACTCCGCAGTCGGTGCCGTACACCGGGCCCCGGCCGACTATCCCGCTGGCAAGGAAGGAGACGTGCTGACGGTCGAGTTCAGGGTGATGGGGATCCCCTGCCTCGGCCTCAACGGCGGGCCCGGGGTCAGCCACAACTGGGCGTTCTCGTTTCAGGTGGCTACCCAGGACCAGGCCGAGACGGATCGCTACTGGCACGCCATCATCGACCATGGCGGTCAGGCGAGCGAGTGCGGCTGGTGTCAGGACAAGTGGGGCATCTCCTGGCAGATCACCCCTCAGGTCCTCACCGAGGCGATCACCGATCCCGACCCCGAGGCTGCGAGGCGCGCCTTCGAGGCCATGATGCAGATGGACAAGATTGACATTGCCACCATCGAGGCGGCGCGCCGGGGCGAGTAGCCCGTTCGCGCGGGCGCCACACACAACAAGGCCACCCCTGGGGTGGCCTTGTGCGTATTGGCTGTCAGTCCTACAGCGCCGCGATTACTTGGCGTAATCCTCGGTGGGCACGCAGGAGCAGAACAGGTTGCGATCGCCATAGACGTCGTCGATGCGGTTGACCGACGGCCACAGCTTGCTGGCGCGCACGGCGTCGGACGGGAAGACCGCCTCGGCGCGGCTGTAGCCACGGTTCCACTCTGCATCCATCACGTCGTCCTGGGTGTGCGGCGCATGGACCAGGGGGTTGTCGGCGAGGCTCCAGTGACCGTCCTGCACCCGGGCAATCTCGGCGCGGATGGCGGTCATGGCTTCCACGAAGCGATCCAGCTCGCGCTTGGATTCGGATTCGGTCGGCTCGACCATCAGGGTACCCGCTACCGGAAAGCTCATGGTCGGCGCGTGGAAGCCGTAGTCCATCAGGCGCTTGGCCACGTCCATCTCGCTGATGCCACTGGCTTCTTTGAGCGGGCGGATGTCCAGGATGCACTCGTGGGCCACCCGACCGTTGCGACCTGTATAGAGCACGGGGAAGGACTCGCCGAGCTTCTTGGCCAGGTAGTTGGCGTTGAGGATGGCGACCTGGGTGGATTTCTTGAGCCCCTCGTCACCCAGCATGGCGATGTACATCCAGCTGATGGGCAGGATGCTGGCCGAGCCGAACGGGGCGGCAGACACGGCGCCGTTGTCACGGCTCTCCTTGTCGGTCTTGACCACGGCGTGACCGGCCACAAACGGTGCCAGGTGTTTCTTCACGCCGATGGGGCCCATGCCCGGACCACCACCGCCATGAGGAATGGCGAAGGTCTTGTGCAGGTTGAGGTGAGAGACGTCCGCGCCGATAAAGCCTGGCGCCGTCAGCCCGACCTGCGCGTTCATGTTGGCGCCGTCGAGGTACACCTGACCACCATACTGGTGAACGATGTCGCACACCTCCTTGATGGTCTCCTCGTACACCCCGTGGGTGGAGGGGTAGGTCACCATCAGGCAGGAGAGCTGGTCTCCGACCTCGGCGGCCTTGGCCCGCAGGTCGTCCAGATCCACGTTGCCTGCCTTGTCACAGGCGGTGACGATGACCTTGAGGCCCGCCATCTGGGCGGAAGCCGGGTTGGTGCCGTGGGCAGAGGCCGGGATGAGGCAGACATCGCGATGCCCCTCGCCGCGAGACTCGTGGTACTTCTTGATGGCCAAGAGGCCCGCGTATTCGCCCTGAGCGCCGGAGTTGGGCTGCATGCAAACCGCATCGTAGCCGGTCACCTTCACCAGCCAGTCTTCCAGATCTGCCAGCAGCAGCTGGTAACCCTGGGTCTGCTTGAGCGGCGCGAAGGGGTGCAGCTTGCCGAATTCAGGCCAGGTCACCGGGATCATCTCGGCGGTGGCGTTGAGCTTCATGGTGCAGGAGCCCAAGGAGATCATGGCGTAGTTCAGGGCCAGATCTTTCGCTTCGAGACGGTGGATGTAGCGCAGCATCTCGGTCTCGGAGTGGTACTTGTTGAATACCTCGTGGGTCAGCACGGCGTCGGTGCGCAGCAGGTCTTGCGGAATGGCGTGATGAGTCTGGGCGGCCTGGTCGAGGGCCTCCACATCGAGGCCGTGACCCGCCCCAAGGAACAGGTCGAACAGCTCGGCCACATCGCCTCGGGTGGTGGTTTCAGAGAGGGACACACCGAGCGCACCGTCCAGATCCGCACGCAGGTTGATACCGAGCCCTTCGGCCTTGGCAATGAGTGCAGCCTTGTCAGACGTCAGGACTGTGAGGGTATCGAACCAGCTTCCGTGCTTGAGGGCCACGCCCTTGGCGGTGAGGCCGAGCGCCAGGATGGTGGTCAGACGGTGCACGCGGGAGGCGATGGTCTTGAGCCCCACCGGGCCGTGGTAGACGGCGTAGAAGCTCGCCATGTTGGCCAGCAGCACCTGGGCGGTACAGATGTTGGAGTTGGCCTTCTCGCGGCGGATGTGCTGCTCGCGGGTCTGCATGGCCATGCGCAGGGCGCTCTTGCCACGGGCATCCTTGGAGACGCCGATGATCCGGCCCGGCATGGAGCGCTTGTAGGCGTCGCGGGTGGCGAAGAAGGCGGCGTGGGGGCCACCGTAACCCATGGGCACACCGAAGCGCTGGGCACTGCCGAACACCACGTCGGCACCCAGTTCACCTGGGGATTTGAGCAGCAGCAGGGAGAGCATGTCGGTCCCGACGCAGGCCAGCCCCTTCTGGGCCTGGACGGCGGCAATGAGGGAACGCAGATCGGCCACATTGCCGGTGGTGCCCGGGTACTGGAACATGGCACCGAATACCTCTTCGCTCACGGCCTCGCCCGCAGGGCCGACCACCACATCGAAACCGAAGTGGACCGCGCGCTCCTTGACCACGTCGATCACCTGGGGGTGAACGTCGTCGGCCACGAAGAAGAGGTTGGATTTGGATTTGGCCATGCGCTTGGCCAGCGCCATGGCTTCAGCGGCGGCGGTGGCTTCATCGAGCAGGGAGGCGCTCGCCAGATCCATGCCGGTCAAGTCCAGGGTCAGCTGCTGGAAGTTGAGCAGGGCTTCGAGACGGCCCTGGGCCAGCTCGGGCTGATAGGGGGTGTAGGCGGTGTACCAGCCCGGGTTTTCCAGCACGTTGCGCAGGATGACGTGGGGCACGTGGGTGTCGTGGTAGCCCATGCCGATGTAGCTCTTGGCGATCTGGTTCTTGGCCGCATAGCCCTTGAGCTTGGCCAGGGCCTCCACTTCGGTCATGGGGGCGCCGATACCAAGCGGCCCCGGACGACGGATGGCGGCGGGGACCGTCTGCTCAATCAGATCGTCCAGGCTCTCGGCCCCCACGGTGGCGAGCAGGGCCCGCAGTTCTTCCTCACCCGGGCCGATATGACGGCGGATGAAATCGGTTTTTTGCTCGAGTTCAAACAGTGACTGGGTCATTTCCCTATTTCCTGGTAATAGGTCCTGGCATGACATCCTGACAACCAAGACCTGATGTTCCTGTAGCCGGTCGAAACCGGCTCCACTCATGTTCTGTGTCCGCCGCGGGCAGACGGGGAATGCGGCAAGGGCATCCCGAAGGCGCAAAGGCTGCGCCCATTCTGCAACCGCCATGGCCGCAGGATGGCAGTCATACAAGAGGGCCCTGCTGTGTTGGCAGGGCCCGGGGGCATTACTCTTCGTCCACCACGTTCTGGTAGCCTTCGGCATCCAGCAGGTTGGCGAGCTCGCCCGCGTCGTCCAGCTTGATGCGGAACAGCCAGCCGGCGCCGTAGGGGTCGGAGTTGACCAGCTCGGGGCTGCCTTCCAGCTCCTCGTTGACGGCCAGGATCTCGCCGCTCACCGGGCTGTAGATGTCGGAGGCGGCCTTGACGGACTCCGCCACGGCGCAATCTTCACCGGCGCTCACCTGCTTGCCCACTTCCGGCAGATCGACGAACACCATGTCCCCCAGCAGATCCTGGGCGTGCTCGGTGATGCCGACCACGGCTTCGCCGTTGGCTTCAACACGGACCCACTCGTGGGAGGTGGCATATTTCAGTTCGCTCGGGATATGGCTCATTTGTGCTTCCTTTATGCTCTTGGATCGCTTCAACAAAAATGGGGCGGCGAAGGTCAACCCTCGCCGCAATCAATGATTACACCAGCGGCTGGCCGTTGCGCACGAAGGCCGGCTTGGTGACTTTCACGGTGACCTGCTTCTTGCGGATCTCCACCTGGGCCTGTTCACCGATATCACGGGGCACCCGCGCCAGGGCAATGCTGTAACCCAGGGTGGGCGAGAAGGAGCCGGAGGTGATCACCCCTTCCCGTGTCTCGCCGCTCTCGCTGGTGAAGGTGACCGGCATGCCGGCACGCAGCACGCCCTTTTCTTCCATCACCAGACCCACCAGCTTGGGCTGGTTGCCGGCGGCCTTCTGGGCTTCCAGGGCGGCGCGGCCGATGAATTGGCGGGAGGCAGGCTCCCAGGCCAGGGTCCAGGCCATGTTGGCGGCGAGCGGAGAGATTGACTCGTCCATGTCCTGACCGTAGAGGTTCATGCCCGCTTCCAGGCGCAGGGTATCACGGGCACCCAGGCCACAAGGGGCCACGCCGTTGTCCAGCAGGGCCTGCCACAGATCGCACGCCTTCTCTTGGGGGACCACGATCTCGTAGCCATCTTCGCCGGTGTAGCCGGTGGTGGCGATGAAGAGATCCCCGGCCTGCACACCGAAGAAGGGCTTCATCCCTTCGACCGCCGCATTCTGCTCGGGGGTGAACACCTTGGCCGCCTTGGCCTTGGCGTGGGGGCCCTGCACCGCGATCATGGCAAGCTCGGGGCGCTCGGTCACGCTCACGGCAAAGTCGATGGCGTGATGGCGGATCCAGGCCAGATCCTTCTCGCGGGTGGCGGAGTTCACCACCAGGCGGTAGAAGGTATCGGTCAGGAAATAGGTGATGAGGTCATCGATGACGCCGCCTTCCGGATTGAGCATGCCACTGTAGAGGGCCTTGCCGGGGACGGTGAGTTTGGCCACGTCGTTGGCCAGCAGGTGTTGCAGGAAGGCTTTGACCCGCTCGCCGGTCAAATCGACGATGGTCATGTGGGAGACATCGAACATGCCTGCATCGGTGCGCACCACATGGTGCTCTTCCAACTGGGAACCGTAGTTGATGGGCATCTCCCAACCGTGGAAGTCCACCATCTTGGCACCCGCTTCCAGGTGTTTCGGATGCAATACAGTAGTCTGGATCATCGCTGTGTTTCCTTAAGCGTTCGCGACAACACTCGCAATCCGCCCCGGCTCGTCGGGAACTACGGACCACAAGCTCTGTGCTCGTTCCCGCCCGGGCGGGCAGGAGTGATTCCTTGAACGGAGCGGATTATATGACAAGCGTGCCAGGGCACCGCTCAAAAAAAACTAATCCTCACCCAACTCACTGACACCAGACACTAAGGCAAAAACAGTGATAAAAACAGCCAAAACCGCGCCATTACGGGATTTAATGTTGATTTTTACCGTCCCGTCACAATTTACAGAAAAACGTTTCGCTTCTCGCCAACATTAAAGGCTGACACCCCGAAGGGGCATCTCGCCCTGTCAGATTAGTTTTTTTGTTAAAACCCCGGGGTAATATTAGATTTTTTCACCTTTGGCCAGGGTGGGCAGCTCCCCATCCAGCCCCATGGCGGCCCGGATCATGCCCTGCTTGAGGGGACCAAGACCGTCGACGGCGCGAAGCCCCACCCCGCGCACCAGCTTCTTGAGGGGGTTGCTGCCCGCAAACAGTCGCTTGAGCCCCTCCATGGCCGCCAGCATGCGCGCCGCCTCGCTCTTGCGCCAGCGCTCGTAGCCCCGCAGGTTGGCGAGCAGGCCGATGTCCGCGCCCTTGCCGTGATGAATGAGGATCTGCTCCGCCAGGGCGGCGGCATCCAGCAAGCCCAGATTCACCCCCTGCCCCGCCAGCGGGTGGATGGTGTGGGCCGCATCCCCCACCAGCACCAGGCGCTCGCGGGCAAAGTCGCGGGCGTAGCGGGCGGTGAGCGGAATGGCGCTGCGAGCCCCCTCCACCTTGCACAGCCCGAGGCGCCCATCAAAGGCGGCGGTGAGCTGGCGGTTGAAGCCGTCGTCATCCAGGGCGCAGAGCGCCTCGGCGCGGGCCGCGGGCACAGACCACACGATGGAGCAGAGGTCGGGCTGCCACAGGGGCAGGAAGGCGAGCGGCCCCTGGGGGGTGAAGATCTGGCGCGCCACCGCCTCATGGGGCTCGGCACAACGCACCGTCGCCACCAGGGCGTGATGACCGTAATCCCAGCTGGTGAGGGGAATGTCTGCCTGACGGCGCACCCAGGAGTGGGCGCCGTCGGCGGCCACCAGCAGCTTGGCCGAGAGGGCCCGGCCATCTTCCAGCAGCAGCAGGGCGCCCGCTGGCCCGCACTGCAGGCTGGTGGCCCGGGCCGGGGTCAGCATCTGGATATTGCTGGCCCCCGCGATGGCGTCCAGCAGCGCAAGCTGGATCACCCGGTTCTCGACGATGTGGCCAAGGGCCCCCTGACGCAGGCTGGCGGCATCGAAATCGATGTGGCCGAAACTGTCCTGCTCCCACACCTGCATCTTCTCGTAGGGCTGCAGGCGGCGCGCCACTATGCCGTCCCAGGCGCCGACCCCTTGCAGGATGTGCTGACTCGCGAGGCTCAGGGCACTGACCCTGTTGTCCGGCGTCTCACCGAGCGTTGCATCGGGCAGCCGGCCTTCCACGATGGCCACCTTGATCGCCCGGTTCTTGAGGGCGGCAGCGAGCCCCAGGCCCACCATGCCCCCCCCCACGATCACCACATCCACATCTTGCATCTGCATTCTCTTGTGTCCTTTCCGGGCGAGTCGCCAGGATCTGCGAGGCGACGCCCACAGGCGTGCCTCTTGCTCGAAATCGTCTTTGCCGCCGGTGCGACAGCGCTTATTGGCCGCACACCTCGCCCACGAATCCCAGGGTGCGGGAGGCGAGCGGTGCCTTGATCCAGGGCACTCTGCCCATCAGGGAGAGCGCCAGATTGCGGCCCACCACCAGGGGAGCGTGATGGTTTGAGAAGAGCTGGGCCAGGGAGGACGTGAGCCAGACGGTCTGGGCCTGATCGTCACGCCGCTGCTGCCAGTAGCCGCTTAGCACCTCAAAGCCGCCGATGTCTTCCCCCGCCGCGAGCGCACGGGCCAGGGTCCGGGTCAGCACGTCCAGATCCCGCATGCCGAGGTTGAACCCCTGACCGGCGATGGGATGCAGCAGGTGAGCGGCGTTGCCCACCAGCACGGTACGCTGGGCCAGGGGATAGTCGGCCACCGTCAGCACCAGGGGGTAGAGGTTGCGCGCCCCTGTGCGCACGAAGCGCCCGAGTCGCCAGCCAAAGGCCTGCTGCAGACGGGCGAGAAAGGCGGCATCATCCAGCGCCATCAGGGCCTGTGCCTCGTCCCGCGGGACGCTCCACACCAGAGAGGAGAGGCCGTCCTGCATGGGCAGCAGGGCCAACGGCCCTCCGTCGGTGAAGCGCTCGAAGGCCCGCCCGGCGGGATCCTCGGCGGTCTTGACGGTGGCGATGATGGCGCTCTGGCCATAATCGTGGCGACTGACCGGCATCTTGAAATGCTGGCGCACGAAGGAGTGGCCCCCGTCGGCCGCCACCAGCAGCCGGGTGCGGTAGCGCGCGCCCCCCTCCAGGGCGAGCGTCACTCCCCCCTCGTCGGGGTCGATGGCCTCAAGCCTGGCCGGGCACAACATACGGATCTGCGGGCAGGCGGCGATCGCCTCTTGCAGCACGATGCCCGCCGCCGACAGCTCGATCACCTGACCGAGGGCGGGCAAGCCATACTCCGCCGCCGACAGCCGGGTCTGGCCACAGTGGCCCCGATCCGACACATGGATATGGTTGATGGGGGAGCAGTGGGGTACCAGGTGCGGCCAGAGGCCGTGACGGGCCAGCGCCTCGCAGGTACCGGCGGAAAGCGCGATGGCACGGGCATCGAAACCGGGATGAGCATTGAGCTCGGGCGCACTCGCCTCCAGCAGCAGGATCTGCAGGGGGGCGCCATCCTGTCCTTTCAGGGCGGCAAGGGAGAGGGCCAGCACGGCACCGCTCATACCACCGCCGACGATAGCCACGTCGACGTGAACCAGATCAGATTGAGACATGAGAAGAGGGCATAGGCGAAAAAACGTGGGCCAATCCTACCACAAAGGTGGCGGACGGGATGCGAAGCCACGGGCAAAAAACCGCTTTGGCACCATGGGTTAGCAGAGTGCCTCCCCTGCTCTCACCCCTTGTAAAACAGAAAGAGCGCCGTGATGCGCTCTTTCATTGACCCGCTGGGCGGGCAGATCAGTGCAGGGTCGGCGGCGTACTCGGCGCGGCCGGGCGCTTGCCAAACTCCTCGAACGCCATCATGACCCCGAGGCGCACGTGTTCGTAGAGCACCAGGAAGGAGGCTTCGTTCTCTTCATCTTCCTGATCGAACTCGGCAGAGACCTGGGTGATGCTGGCGATGTCCTGAATCATCTCCTGCAGCTCTTCGGATGCCTTGGAGAGCTCCTGTTGGACCACGCCAAAGCCGGCCAGGAAGGCCTGGGACCAGTCCACCAGCGAGTCGATGCGCTCATCGAGCGGCGCCTCGTCGCTTGGCAGCAGCAGCTCGACGCCCTTTTGTGCCATCAGGCTCTCGATCACCTCGTGATAGAGGTCGGTCATCACCTGGCGCACCGGTGCCGGCAGACCGAAACCGTCGTTGATCAGATCATTGAAATGGGGCTGCCAGCTTTTGTCGTCCAGGGCCACGCCACCGCACACCAGGCCGCAGATCACGCCATGGGCCTCGACGGCCGTCGCCATGAGGTCGTGCTGTGCCATCAGGTCCGCCACGGCGGCGTATTTCAGGGGGTTTGTTTTGCTCATCTAGGATCCGCTCAAAGTTCAGGCAAATATGCAGAATTTATGGCCGAGATCCTAGCATTCTCCCCCTGCCAGAGCCAGCAAGGCCTTGAAACTTCTGCATCTGCGCTATATAGTCCCGCCCAGTTGTCCACGTGGATATAGGCGGAAATCAGCCCCGCCGTATTGAGGAAGGCATGAGCATAGAGGCCGTAGAAATCGTCATTCTGGGACGTCCCTACAAGGTGTCCTGTCCCCTGGGACAACAAGATGCCCTGCGCCAGGCCGCCGACCAGCTGACCGACAAGCTCATCGAGCTTCGTCAACGTTCCAAGGTCTCCAGCAACGAACAGCTGGCCGTCATGGCAGCGCTCAATTTCTGTCATGAGCTCTGCCTTGAAAAAGAGAAAAACCACCAATACTCTGAGACCATGGACAAGCGGATCAAGATGCTGCAACGCACCATCGAAGCCGCCTTGATCGAGCACGGACAATACGGTGAATCCAGCGAAGAGGCGCAACAGCCCTAATCGCACCGAGTTTTGAAATTCCCTGGAGTGTTTGTCAGCCGGTTCAAGTCCCCGAGCCGATATTCATACCAAACAGGGGGTCTGCCTTCTGGCTATTGAGCATGCTCGGCCCGACCGAGAAGCCTGCGGCCAGATTAGATCTCCGCCTTGAACCGACGGTTCAAGGGCCCAAACCGGCAACGGCATCTCCGGGGTACCTATCCAAAAAAGCCCGTCATCACGACGGGCTTTTTCTTTGCCTGCGCGGCAACCCCCTTCCACTCCCCTGCGGCGTCTCGCCACCCGGCAGGAGGCAGTAAAAAGCCCGCCAACGGGGCGGGCTCTTGGCCGTGTCAGACGGCCATCTGCTCGTGGGGCGCGCCGTGGTGGCGCAGCCACACAAAGCTCAAGGCCACGATCAGCACCATCACCGTCATGATGGCCCCCAGGGTCACCTGCCCCGTCATCGGGAAGCTGGCGGCCAGCAGGGTTACCACGCCAGCCCCCAGATTCTGCATGCCCCCGAGCACGGCTCCCGCAGTGCCGGCCTGGCCCGGGAAGGGCTCGATGGCACAGGAGGTGGCGGTCGGATAGAGAATGCCGCTGCCAATGAAGTAGACCGCAGCCCCGCCCACGAGGGAGGCAGCGCTCACCATACCGAGCAGCCCGGGTACCAGGATGATGAGCGACCCCAGGGCCAGGAAGGCGATGCCAAGGCGCATCAGCTTGCCCTGGCTCAGGCGAAAACTCAGTCTGGCGGAGAGCCAGGCGCCGAACAGATAACCGGGCAGCGGCAGCACGAACAGCACGCTGACGGTGCGGGCACTCAGCTTGAGCACGTCCCCCAGCAACACCCCGGCCGCCGCCTCGAACACCGCGAGGCCGGCAAAGGTGGCCATCAGACAGAGCAGGTTGCCCTGAAAGCGCGGGTTGCCGAGCACATGACGATAGGCGGCGCCCACCCGCAGCGAATGCTGGCGGGCGGATGCTGGCAGCGTCTCCCCAAACCAGGCCAGCAGCGCCAGGGTGGTCAGGGCACCAAAACCGAACAGGAACCAGTAGCCGGCACGCCAGTTGAACAGCTCGGTGAGCCAGCCGCCCAGCACAGGTGCCAGCAGAGGGGAGAAGATGACCCCCATGCTCACCAGGCTGTTGGCACGGTTGAGCTCGGCGCCACTGTAACGGTCGCGCATCACGGTCCGGCTCATGGCGCCCCCTGCCCCGGTGCCCAGCCCCTGGATCAGGCTGCCCGCCAGCAAGGCGGTGAAGCTCGGGATCAGCTGGATGGTGAGGGTGCCGACCAGGAAGATCATCATGCCGATGATGAGCACAGGGCGACGACCGATGCGATCCGACAAGGGGCCATAAACGAACTGGGAGAGGCCGTAGGGAATGAGGTAGCAGGCCATCACTGCCTGCAGCTGGCCGGAGGCCACATGGAAGTCCCCCGCCATCATGGGAATGGAGGGCACATAGAGGGTCTGGGTCATCTGACCCACAGCGACCATCAGAATGGTCAGGAAAAACAGGGGATAGAAGCTGTGCCGATACATATCTCGTCCGAAAAAGATCAAAAAGCCGCCACCCTCCGGGCAGGGGTCTGCAGGAGGTGTCTGACAAAGGTCGTTGAAGAGGAACAAGGCGGAGGACCCGCACCCGCCAGCAGCAGGACGCTCTCTGGCTTGCGACAATCTTAGTGATTCATATCACAAAAAACGAACGAAACTTTATAATCTGCTTACCCAAGTTTTTCTAATGCGACGGGGCCCAAGGCCCCGTCACTGTCATCTCATCATGGGAGAAGGATTCATTCTGTCCCCTCTTTACCCCACTCTACTCACCTCGGCCGACGCGCCTTCGAACATGGGGTTACCCGCCTCCCCCAGTCTCAGACAACGAGGGGCAACCTTGCCGGCCAGCCCCTCGTCATGGGTCACCAGCAGCAGGGCGCAGCCTATCTCTTCCAGTTCCTCCAGCAGACAGGCGATGGTCTGTTGCTGGCTCAGGGGGTCGAGCCGGGACGTGGGCTCATCGGCGAACAGCAGCACGGGGCGCAGCAGCAGGGCCCGGATAAGCGACAGCCGCTGCAGCTCCCCTCCCGAGACCTGGTTTGGCAGGCGCGTCAGCAGCCGTTCATCCAGCCCCAACCGGGCCAGATAGTCGACAAGCCGATGGCGAGGCAGCCTGTGCAGACGCAGCACATCATCGAACTGGGTGGCGAGGCGCACCCGGCTGGCAAAGGCCTGCACCGGATCCTGATAGAGCTTCTGCCAGCGGCAGGGGGCTATCCCTTCCCGGCGCAGCACCTCCCCTTGCAGGGGGCGTTGCAGACCAAGCAGCACGTTGCCGAGGGTGCTCTTGCCCGCGCCGCTCGGCGCCATGATGGCCATTCGCTCCCCTTGCGCCAGGGCAAGGTCGAGCCCCGTGAACAGGGGTTGATCCCCATATCCCATGGCAAGCCCCTTCCCGCGGATGAGCCAGTCACCGGTGGGAGGGACGGCCGCCTCGGGCCAGGCGGAGGGCTCCGCCGCCAGCAGGGCCCGGGTATAGGCATGGGATGGCGTGTGCAGCACACGCTCGGCGGGCCCCTGCTCCACGATCTCTCCTCCCTTGACCACCAGCACCCAGCCCCCCAATGCGCGAGCCAGGGAGAGATCATGGGTGATGGTCAGCAGATGGCGTCCACGGGCCAGGTAGCCCAGCAACAAGGCACCCAGCCTGGCTGCGGCCCGGCTGTCGAGCCCCTTGGTGGGCTCGTCGGCCACCAGCAGACGGGCCTCCCCCAGGGTGGCGGCGGCAAAGGCCGCGCGCTGGGCCATGCCTCCCGAGAGCTGGTGTACAAAGGCGCCCTCCCGCCCGGCCAGTCCAAGCCGCTCGAGGGCGGCGCGGGCCCGCGATCGGGCCTCCTTGCCGCCTGGCAGCCACCCTTCCTCCACCTGGGCAAGCAACCCCATGGTGGGATCCAGCGCCAGCACCGGCTCCTGGGGCAGCATCGCCAGCTCCCGCCCCCAGAGAGTGCGCAGGCGAGGCGTGTCGGCCAGGTTGTGATGGCGGCCACCCGACACCATCTCGCCCCGGCCTGTCAGGGGGGCTGGCAACGTCCCCATCAGGGCATGAGCCAACAGGGATTTGCCCGAACCGCTCTCCCCGATCAGGGTCAGGGCGGTGCCGGGATGAATGGTGAAATCCAGCGCCTGCAGCAGGGTTTTCTGGCCATCATCGACCTGCAACCCCTTGATATGAATGGCCGTCATGAGGTGGCTCCTTGTGAAGATGGCATGTCAAGGCCGCGCGTCTGATGAAGCAGCACCAGGGCCAGCAACATCAGCCCCATGACAAGAATGGGGGCCAGTAGCAGACGGGGAGCCTCCTGATAGTGGGGCAGCGCCTCCGTCATCATCAGCCCCAGCTCCGGCGTTGGCGGCTGAATGCCCACTCCGACAAAGCCCAGGGTTGAGAGGGTTAGAATGGCACCCGCTAGGCCGAAGGCCATCATGGTGAGCAACTGGGGAGCGAGCTCGGGCCAGAGATGGCGCCGCACCACATGGGCATGGCCGAATCCCAGCAGACGGGACGCCTCCACCTGGGGCGAGGCGAGCAGCCCCCGGCTGCGGGCACGCACCACCCGGTAATACTCCACCCACTGGGCCATGGCCAACCCGAGATAGAGGATGGCAAAGCCACCCTGGGCCATGGCGGAGAAGAGCAGCACCAGCAACAGGCCTGGCAGGGCCAGCACGCCGTCGGCCAGGCTGCGCAGCAGACCGTCGACCCAGCCGCCGCGCCAGGCCGAGAGCCAGCCCAGCAATGACCCCAGCAGCGCCGCCGTGATGACGCACAGCAGTCCCAGCAGCAGGGAGAGCCGGGTCGCCGCCGCGAGGCGCGCCATCAGGCTGCGCCCCATCTGATCCCGCCCGAGGGGCTCCTGCCAGGAGGGATCAGCCAGAAACTGTGCCAGATCCTGAGCCGCCGGATCGGGCCAGAGCACGGGGCCCAGCAGGGCAAACAGCACCACCAGCAGGAGCAGGCCCAGCCCCGTTTTGACAGACAACGACATGATCAGGACTCCTTGGGACCACGGGGGTCAATGGCAAGACAAAGCAGGTCGGTGAGGGTATTGAGCAGCACGAAGAGCACCGCCAGCACCAGCACGGTCCCCTGAACCATGGAGATGTCGCGCCAGAAGATGGCGTGCACCAGCGCATGGCCGATCCCGGGCCAGGCAAACAGGCTCTCGACCACCACGACCCCCTCGATGAGCAGCACCAGTTGCACGCTGGTGTAGGCGATGATGCTGACCCCGGTGTTGCGCAGACCGTGACGCCAGAAAACCCGGGCCGGCGAAAGCCCCTTGGTGAGGGCAAATCGGTAATAACCGGACTGCACCACGGTGAGCACGCTTTCACGCACCACCCGGGAGAGCACGCCGGAGAGCCCCAATCCCAGGGTCAGGGCGGGCAGCAGCAGGTTGCTCCCCTCCCCGTGCCCTGCCGCACTGACCCAGCCCAGCTCCACCGAGAGCATCACCATGAGCACCAGGCCGAGCAAGAAGGGGGGCAACGCACGCATCAGCACGCTCCAGCCCAGGGTCAGGCGATCACACCATCCCCCCGGACGCAGCGCACTCAGGCTGCCAAGCGGCAGCGCCACCACCAGCGCCAGCACCACGGAGGCGCTCGCGAGCGTCAGGGTGGCGCCCAGGTGATGACCCACGTCGGTGGCGACCGGTGCGCCCGTCACCAGGGAGCTGCCGAGATCCCCTTGCAGCAAGGCCCACAGCCAGTCGCCAAAACGGGCAAGGGCCGAGCCGGCCAGCCCCAGCTCGCTGCGCACCGCGTTGGCCGTCTCGGCGATGACATAGTCATAGCCATAACGACCCGCCGCGATACGAAAGGCGATGTCTCCGGGCAGAGACTGCACCATCAGAAAACAGAGTCCGGCCACCAGCAGGGCAACCACCAGCGCCTGCACCAGACGCTGACCCAGTATCCCCATGACGCGAGACAAGGGTGTCGCTGTCATCGTGCGCTCCATGTCAACCTGTCCAGGCCATAGCTGCGCTCCTGGGGATCGAGTTCAAACCCCTCCAGCCCCCGACTGACCGCCGCGCTCTGGCGGTACCAGGCGATGGGCAGGAGCGGCAACTCCTGTTGCAGTGTCGTGGCTATCTCCCGGCGAGCCGCAGCGGCGTCTGTGGGCGACAAGGCTTGCGTGGCAAGGCGGGTCAGCGTTTGCGTCATGGCCGGGGAATGCCAGTTCATCACCCCCCAGTCCGCACCGGCAGGGGCCAAATCCCCCAGCAAAGTGACCAAGGGATCCGGTACCAGGGCATAATTGCGGGCGTAGAGACCAAGCTGGAGCGAGCCGTCCTGATGGCCCGCCGGGATCTCGCTCGAGTTGCCCACCGCCACCTTGAGATCCACCCCCACCGCCTTCCACTGCGCCTGCAGTGCCGTGGCGAGGAGCGGCAGCTCCGGACGGTCAGGGAAGGTACGCAAGGTCAGGGCGAAGCGCTCTTCCCCCTTGCGCAGCACACCGTCCTCCCCCGGCTGCCAGCCTGCCGCCGCGAAGGCCGCCCGGGCCGCCTTGACGTCATAGGCAAGCGGCGTCAACCCGAGCTGGTGCCACTCCCCCAGAGTGGGGGGAAAGAGCTGGGTTGCCGCCATCTCCGGATCCCGCAGCAGGGCGGCTGCCATACCACGACGATCGATGGCGAGACTCAAGGCACGGCGCACCACCGGATCGCTCAGACGGGGATCGGCGCCATTGAGCTTGAGCTGGATGGTCCGTGGCAGGGTAACCGAGGCGATGGAGACCCGTGACGCCTGCTGCAAGCGGCGGATGCTGACCGGATCCAGCCCCCAGGCGATGTCGGCCTGACTGCTCTCGGCCATCAGGGTGCGGCTCTCTGCACGCCCCACCGTCAGGTAGCTGACCTCCTCGATTGCGGGCTTGGCCCCCTGCCAGGCGTCGAAACGCACAGTCTCTATCCGCTGGGGTTGTTGCAGGCGGGTGATGCGGTAGGGGCCAGAGCCTATCACCTGGGTTACCTCCCCCTTGGCATCGTAGGCGGCCTTCGCCAGGATCTGGGTGCTGGGGTGGGCCAGCACGGCCGGCAGGGAGGCGAAGGGTTCGCTCAGGGTGACCTTCAAGACGCCATCTCCAGATTCGATGGACACAATGGGAGCGCTGGTCATCACGCCGGGCTTGCGCCAGGCCTGTTGCAGGGCAAAAGCGGCCTGCTCGGCGCTCACCTCGCTGCCATCGTGAAAACGGGCCCCGGGGCGCAGCGTGAATCGCCACTGCAGACCGTCATCGCTACGCGACCACTCACTGGCAAGCCCGGGTTGCAGATTGCCTTTCCCATCGACATCCACCAGGGTCTCCGCCACCTGCATGCGAGTAAAGAAGACCCCGTTGCTGGCAGGGTCGACACTGTGGATCTCCCAGGGCCCCACCATGGCAAGCGGTTTGCCGTCGGCTGCAGTCGTTCCTGCCATCAGAGCCAGGGCGAACCACCCGGCTGCGGTGCATTTTTTTGTCATCCTTTCCATCCAAGCTTCATGTTCATCAACCAAAGAAGTTGCGTTATAACATAACAATTAATCAGGAAGAATGACTTTTGATTTTTGATAAATGGCTTATTTGAAAGACAAAAAGCGACTGCGATGCAGATCGTCAAACAACGGGGAGTCAAAGGGGAATAAAAAAGATGGCCCGTCAGGGCCATCATGATGGTGTCAGCGAGTCACCATCTGCTGCGCCCGCTTGACCTGATCCTCGGGGCTCTCATTGCGCGGTGGAATGGTGATGCCCTTCTGGCAGGCGGGCCTGGCTTCCATGCGTGCCATCCAGGCCTGCAAATGCACCAACCCCTCGATGGAGATACCACTCCAGTCGTGGATGCGCACCCAGGGCCAGGTAGCGATGTCGGCGATGCTGTACTCGTCCGCAAGATACTCATGGTGTGCCAGATGACCGTCGAGCACCTCGAACAGGCGTCGCCCCTCCTTCTGGTAACGCTCGATGGCGGCCGGGATCTTCTCGGGGAAATAGCGATAGAAGACGTTGGCCTGCCCCATCATGGGACCGACGCCCCCCATCTGGAACATCAGCCACTGGATGGCCTGGGAGCGGCGCTTGGGATCCTGTGGCAGCAACTTGCCGGTTTTTTCCGCCAGATAGATAAGGATGGCGCCGGACTCGAACACTGCGAAGTCACCATTGTCCCGATCGACGATGGCCGGGATGCGGCCATTGGGGTTGATGGCCAGGAACTCGGGCTTCTTCTGCTCCATGGTCGCGAAATCAAGGGGAATGACCTTGTAGGGCAGTCCCAGCTCTTCGAGGGCAATCGACACCTTGAACCCGTTGGGCGTGGCGGCTGTGTACAACTCTATCATCTTGGACTCCTTGAACGTTCAGGGGAAAGGATCAGGCCTGGGCGCTGGACCGGGCACTCACCCGTTCATGCCAGTCCTGCAAATGGGGCTGTTCGGGGGTGATACGCAGGCCGACCACCTTGCCAAAATCAATGGTACAGAGGGCAAGAATGTCGGCGATGGTGAAGCGTTCCCCCGCAATATAGGGCACCTCGGCAAGACGGGCATCAAGCTTGTCAAACCAGATCTGAGCCTGTTGCTTGCACTCCTCCCCCCATTCGGGGAAGACCCGCTCCCGGTCTTTGTAAAAACCGGTGATATGACGAAACGCCATACCGGTCGGCAGCCAGAGGTTGAACTCGATGAAGCGACTCCACATCTCTATGGTGGCGCGCTCCAGCGCGGTGCTGCCAAACAGGTTCGGCTCTGGGTGGAGCTCTTCAAAATAGCGGCAGATGGCCAGGGTTTCACTCAGACAGGTTCCGTCATCGAGTTCCAGCACAGGAATGCGCCCGGCCGGGTTCTTGGTCAAAAAGGTGGGCGCCAGGTTTTCCCCCGCCCCCAGATCGACCTGCTGATATTCCATCTCGATCCCCTTCTCCGCCAGAAACATTCTGACCCGACGGGCATTGGGGGCTCGTCTCAGCTCATAAACCTTCATGTCACCTCCGTCGACGAACACACAGTGAGCCGCTGCGCAGGCCATAGCAAAGCGGCACAATATCGGTCAGTTATGACAAATATTGTGCCCCTTGAACAGCCCGCATCGAGGGGGAGATGATTAGCTGCTCAGTACCCCTGGTTGGCGCTGGCGCAGCAAGATAAGACGGGAAAGCAGCGGGAAATAGGATTCAAACTTGCTTTGCAGCACCAGGCTGCAGGCAGGATCCGCCAGTTCGGCCTCATCCAGCAGAATACCGTTGGAGACGAAATAAAAATGCGGATCCCTGACATCCGGCCCCTGTGGAGGATGTTCATACTGTCGATGCACCAACAGGGGAAGCACCGGCAATCCCAGTGTACTGCCTCCTGCAGGCCAGAGCGGAACAGGCCAGGCAGCGCCCTCTTCTTCCAGCAGCAGGATCGCCGCTTCATCCTTCAACGGCTGCCACTGCTGGGGCTGCGCCACCCGGACCTCGGTGACATAATCGCTCTCTTCGCTGGCGGCACGCAGTGCGGCCAACACACCCAGAGTCGTCGGCGACGACGGTTTCTGACTGATTAATGACAGATTCATGGCTCATATCCCTATGCTCACCACAGCCTGTTATCCGGCTGTCGCGATAAGACTAGTTGATTACAGGTCTTTATTGGAGCCGTCAGATCTGTCAGTCACCACCCTGACCGAATGAGGGCATAGCAGTTGCTATTCCCGAATATCTTGGTAAGATGTCGCGTCCTTTTATCCCCCGTTCTTTAACATCCAGTGGTGAACCTATGCATCCGATGCTGAATATCGCCGTGCGCGCTGCGCGCAACGCCGGTCAAGTAGTAGTAAAAGCCTTTTCTCAACCCGAGAACATCGAGGTTATCCAGAAAGGCAGCAATGACTTCGTGACCAACGTTGACCGTGACGCCGAAGCGGCCATCATTCACACCATCAAAAAATCTTACCCGGAACACAGCATCGTTGCTGAAGAGTCTGGTGAGATTGCCGGTACCAATCCGGACTACCAATGGATCATCGACCCACTGGATGGCACGACCAACCTGGTCAAGGGCATTCCGCACTTTGCCGTTTCCATCGCTCTGCGCGTCAAGGGCAAGACCGAACAAGCCGTTGTCTACGATCCCATCCGTGACGAGCTGTTCACTGCCACCCGTGGCAGCGGCGCCCAGCTGAACGGCTACCGTATTCGTGTCGGCAAGGCCAAAGAGCTCTCCGGCACTATCCTGGCCACCGGGTTCCCGTTCAAGCAGAAGCACCACATCGAACCCTACCTGAAGATGTTCCAGAGCATGTTCATCGAGTGTGCCGATATCCGCCGTGCTGGCTCCGCCGCGCTGGATCTCGCCTATGTGGCCGCTGGCCGCGTCGACGGTTTCTGGGAAATCGGCCTGAAACCCTGGGACACCGCCGCCGGTGAGCTGCTGGCCAAAGAAGCCGGCGCCATCGTCACCGACTTCGTCGGTGGTCACAACTACGAAAACTCCGGCAACATCGTGGTAGCCAACCCCCGCGTGCTGAAAGAGATGCTCGGCAAGATCCGTGAAAACCTGCCGGAATCCCTGGCCAAGTAATCCCGGATACCCGTGAAAAAAATGCCAGTCGGTTCGCCGACTGGCATTTTTTATTCCTGACTACAGCGAAAATCCCGCCCCTCTCGATGACTCATCGGGATCAGATAGTGCCGTTGCGTCCCATGTTGATCACCACCCGGCGGTTCTTGGCTCGGCCAGCTTCCGTTTCGTTGGAGGCCACGTGCTGTTTCTCACCGTGCCCTTCCACCGAGATCTTGCCCTCCTCGATGCCGAGATCCACAAACACCTGCTTGATGGCATCCGCCCGCTTCTCGGAGAGCTTCTGGTTTGGCCAGCGGCCGCCATAGCTGTCGCTGTAGGCGTCGATCACCACCACATCGATGCTCTTGTCTGCCTTCACATAGTCACCGATCATCGCCAGCCGCCGCTTGGAGGCCGGTGACAACTGATCGCTGTTCTTGTCATAGGAGAGCACGCTGAAGGCGATGTCGTTGAAGCTGTAGGGCAGCAAGCCACTCAGGCAGTCCATGAACGCCTGGTACTTCACCCTGAAATTGACCGACGAGAGCGATACCCGCACCGGCCTGTCCTGACGATACCAGTCGCGATACTGGAAAGTCGGCATACGCCCTCCTTCCAGCTCGTCCAGCATGGTCCAGGCGGTCTGCCCCGCCACCAGGCCGTCAAACTGCTGATAGAACTGCAACTGGCTGATCTGTCGCCCGGCCACCCCGGGACGCCAGCTGGGGGGCATGATCCCGAGGCTCACTGTCTGGGTACGCGCCTGGGGTCGCTGCCCCTTGAGCTCGAAATCCAGATTGATCTTGCGCCCGGCCCGGCTGACAAAGGCCCCGGTTCCCCAGCGGGGAATAGGATGCTCCAGCCTGCACTCCACCTGGGTATCAGAGGTCAGGCGCCAGACGGATTGATCCAGACCGGCGCCAAATTCGGTCACGCCCGCCTGCAACTGCATACTCACTGATATGCTGATCAACCCCAACACCCAAGCATTCAACGGCTTGTCCTCCACACTATCTCGAATTATCTATCGGCAGCGGCAGGACAAGCTTTAGGTCAAAACGCTCAGTGGGGGGAAGAAGGGGCCATCAGCTTGAAGCTGGCGATGCGTCCCGCCAGATCCCGGGCCAGGGCATCCAGTTCGGCACTGTGTTGTTGCAGGGTATGGGAGTGCTGGCGATGGGCCTCATACACGTCACGGATGGTCATCACGTTTTGCTGGATGTCGTCGGTCACGTAACGCTGCTCCTCGGTGGCGGTGGCCACCTGGGCCGTCATGTCGCTCACCTTGCGCACCTCGTTGACGATGTCGGTCAGCTCGCTCCCCGCCCGTTTGGCCTCCGTCACGCTCAGACCCGCCTGTTCGGTCCCCGTGTGCATGGCAGCCACCGCCTCGTTGGCCCCCTGGCGCAAGCGGCCCAGCATCCGCTCTATGTCATCCGCCGCCTGCTGGGTACGGGAGGCAAGTGCTCTCACCTCGTCGGCCACCACTGCAAAGCCGCGCCCGGATTCACCGGCACGGGCCGCCTCGATGGCGGCATTGAGGGCCAGCAGGTTGGTTCTGTCCGAGATCTGCTTGATGAGGTTGAGCGCTTCGCCCACCGACTCGGTATCCCGATGCAGGCTGTCCACCAGTTGCTGGGTATCACTCAGGGTACCCGCGACCTGCTGGATAGTGTGGATGGTCTGATCCACCTCCTTGTCACCCTGCTTCGCCCGGCCGATGGCCTGCTGAGTCGCCTGGGAGGTCTGGGTGGCGTTGCGGGCAATCTCCGCCACAGTCGATGCCATCTCGGTGGCGGCAGTCGCCACCAGATCCACCTGCCCGCATCCCCTGACTACGCCGGCATTCACCTCGGCAATGACCTCGGCCGAGCTGGCGGCGCTGCGTATCAGCACGTCACAGGAGTGGCGCACAGCCAGCAGCAAACTCTCCAGGTGCCCGAGGAAATGGTTCAGATCCCGCGCCAGGGCCCCCAGCTCATCCCCGGATCGCCAGTCGACCCGCACGGTCAGGTCGTTCTCCTGCACCAGGCGCTTGAAGGTCTGGTGCAGGGCCATGAAGCCCAGATGCAGATCCCGCACTACCCGCCAGCAGACGAAGGTGGTCAGGACGATGCACAGCAACACGCCAGCCGCCCCCCACCAGAAGTCACTGGCACTCCCGACCCGCATCTGTTCAACCCGCTCGAAGAGCTGCTGATAGAGGCTGTCTTCTATCTCCTTGAGCAGGCCTATCTTGTCGGTACTCAAGGCAAACCAGGCCTCGGCATCCACCCCGAAGCCGCCGCTGGCCGCCTTGTCGAGCGCCAGCTTCTCCATGGCGGCTACCTTGCTCACCACTGGCGAGGCCAGGCTGTCGGCCAGCAACTGGCGCTGGGCGGGACTCGCCACCGCCTGGAAACGTTCGAGATAGGTATTCTGGGCCGCCAGCAGGGAGATGAACTGCTGCAACAGCGCTGGCGTGAAGCTGTCACGGCCAAAGACGTTGCTGAGCGTCGCCCGCTCCAGCCCCGCACGCTCCTTGCTCTGCAGGAAGGCGGCGTAGGCATTGGTCTGCAGGGCGATGGTGGCATCCATGCTGTCGACGCTTATCTTGTCCACCACCGCCAGCAAGGCGGTCACGAGGCGGGTATAGAAGCCGACCTGTTCCGCCACCTCGACCCCCAGGGCGCTGACCCGCTCACGCATGGCAGTGAGTCCGGCCACTCCCTGCTGCACCTCGGTCAGCGCCAGCAAGGCAGGATCCTGATGAAAACGCTGCAACAGGCTGTCCACCACCTTGCGCTGGGCAGGCAGCGCATCGCGAAACTTGTTGCCGCCAGAGCCGAGGAAGCCGGCCGACATGCCGCGCTCCCGTTGCAGCTCATGGGCCAGCTGCGCCGCCTCCTTCACCACCGCCAGCGCGACCAGGGCGCCGCTCATCTCCTGTTCGACCCGATAACGTTCATAGACGTACCGGCCGGAGAAAAACAGCAGGGCCAACAGCGGCAGACAGACCACCAACATCATCTTGTGTGCCAATCCCAGCTTCTTCATCGTCCTCTCCCTCCATGGTTGACGTCGCCCATTATAAGCACAGGTGTTTCAAAATGGCCCTCTTGCCGTCCCATGGCGGCAGATAAGGGACAAGGGCACGCTTTTTTGCCATAATGCCGCCTCCTTTCACGCCGACCGAGATACCATGACCGACGCCGTTCACACCCTCAAGGGCCGTTTTCGCGGCTTTTACCCCGTCGTCATCGATGTTGAAACCGCCGGATTCAATGCCAAGACCGATGCCCTGCTGGAAATAGCCGCCCACACCCTCAAGATGGATGAGCAGGGCTGGCTCGTCCCTGACCAGATCTTCCATTTTCATGTCCAGCCCTTTGAGGGCGCCAATCTGGAGAAAGCGGCGCTGGAGTTCACCGGCATCGACCCCTTCAACCCGCTGCGGGGCGCGGTGGACGAGAAGGAAGCACTCACCGAGATCTTCAAGGGGGTGCGCAAGGGCATGAAGGAGCAGGATTGTGGTCGCGCCATCATAGTGGCCCACAACGCCACCTTCGACCACGGCTTCGTGATGGCCGCCGCCGAGCGGGCCGGCCTCAAGCGCAATCCGTTCCACCCCTTCGCCACCTTCGACACCGCCGCCCTCTCGGGTCTTGCCCTGGGGCAGACGGTGCTGGCCAAGGCCTGTCAGAGCGCCAATATCCCCTTTGACAACAAAGAGGCCCACTCGGCCCTCTACGACACCGAGCGCACCACAGAGCTCTTCTGCCACATCGTCAATCGCTGGAAGAGCCTGGGAGGCTGGCCTCTGGCCAACCCGGATGAAACGACGGACACCGAAGACGAGGGCTGAACACTCCCAGCCCCTGCCCAGACAGGCTGCCCATGGCAGCCTGTCTGCATGAGGGGACCTGTCTGGGCAAGGAATAAGGGCCATTTTCCCGGTTCCCGTTCACCGCCAGCAGAAGATGCGTCCCTTGGCCGGGATCTGCCGATTTTTTTCTCGACATTTAGCCTGTTTTTCGCAAACTAGCTGGCTTTCACACGACTGACAGCAACACAATCCATAAGGAAATCAAATGAATCCTGTTGTTATCGCGGTGGCGCTGATGCTGGTGCTCAGCCTGCTGCGGATCAATGTGGTGGTCTCCCTCGCCATCGGTGCCATCGTGGGTGGCCTGCTCGGCGGACTCTCCCTCGAGCAGACCCTCAGCACCTTCACCGGCGGCCTGGGCGGCGGTGCAGAAATCGCCCTCTCCTACGCCATGCTGGGGGCGTTCGCGGTAGCCATCTCCCGCTCCGGCATCACCGATCTGCTGGCCCGCAAGGTCATCAACCAGCTCGGCAAGGATGCCAGCAGCACCCGCATTCTCTGGGTCAAGAGCCTGCTGCTCACCTCGGTGCTCGCGGTCTCCATCTCCTCCCAGAACCTGATCCCGGTGCACATCGCCTTCATTCCCATCCTAATCCCGCCGCTGCTGCATGTCATGGCCCAGATGCAGATCGACCGCCGTCAGGTGGCCTGCGTCATCACCTTCGGCCTGACCGCTACCTACATGCTGCTGCCGGTGGGCTTTGGCGGCATCTTCCTGAACAACATCCTGGCCAAGAATCTCGTCGACAACGGCGTACCGGTGGAATTCAGCCAGTTGCCCCTGGCGATGGCCATCCCGGTATTCGGCATGTTCCTCGGCCTGCTCATCGCCGTCTTCTTCAGCTACCGCAAGCCGCGTCAGTATGATCTGGAGAAGATCCTGGCCGCCGAACCCGAGACGGTCGAGCTCAATCTCAACCACATCTGGGTCGCCCTGCTGGCCATCGCCGTGGCACTCGGTCTGCAACTGATGACCAACAGCATCGTGCTGGGGGCGCTCGCAGGCTTCATCATCTTCACCTGCGGCGGCGTCATCAAATTCCGCGAGAGCCAGGATGCCTTCACCCAGGGTGTGCGCATGATGTCCCTCATCGGCTTTATCATGATCTCGGCCGCAGGCTTCGCCGCCGTCATGAAGGAGACCCACGGGGTGGAGAGTCTGGTGCAGTCCGTCTCCAGCATGATGGCAGGTCACAAAGGACTGGCGGCCTTCCTGATGCTGCTGGTGGGCCTGCTCATCACCATGGGGATCGGCTCCTCCTTCTCCACCGTGCCCATCATCGCCACCATCTATGTGCCCCTGTGCATCCACCTCGGCTTCTCGCCCATGGCGACCATCGCCCTGGTGGGCACCGCGGGCGCGCTGGGGGACGCGGGTTCCCCCGCCTCCGACTCGACGCTCGGCCCCACATCGGGCCTCAATGCCGACGGTCAGCACGACCACATCTGGGACAGCGTGGTGCCAACCTTCATCCACTACAACATCCCCCTGGTGATCTTCGGCTGGATTGCCGCCATGGTGCTCTGAGACCATCCCGAGCAGACAGACAAAAGGCGACCCCGAGGTCGCCTTTCTTGTCTTGCACATGCCTCAGATGGCCGGTTGCAGCCCCCGCCTGCTGGCCAGGGCGCAGAGACAGGCCACCAGGGCCAACCCCATGCCGGCTGCTCCCACCCCGATCCAGTGTCCCTGTTGCCAGACCAGCATCCCCAGGCTGGAGCCGAGGGTTCCCCCCAGGAACATGCCGGTCATGAAGAGGGTATTGATGCGCCCCCTGGCCTCAGGTCTCAGACCATAGATGCGCTGCTGATGGGCGATGAGTGCGCTCTGCACTCCGAGATCCAGCAAGATGACCCCGCACGCCAGCCCGGCCAGAGAGAGCCACAGCTCGAAGCAGATCCAGGCAAGCACCACCAACACGGCACCGGCCAATACCACTGGTCTGGCCCCCAACCGATCCGCCATCCGGCCTGCCAAAGGAGCCGCCACCACCCCAGCCACCCCGATGACGCCGAACAGACCCGCCATGTCGGCCCCCAACCCATAGGCAGGTTCGGCCAGGTAGAACGCCAGCACGGTCCAGAAGGCGCTGAAGGAGGCAAACAGCAAGGCCTGGGTCAGGGTCGCGCGGCGTAGGGCTGGCTCCTCGCGCCACAGACCGACCAGAGAGTGAAGCAGACGGCCATAACCGAGGGGAGAGCGCGGCAATCCGGACGGTATCATCCTGGCCATCAGCAGGGCCCCCGACAGGGCCAGGGGAATGGCCAGCCAGAACATGGCGCGCCAACTGCCATAGGCGGTGACCAGGCCGGCGACGGTGCGGCTGAGCAGTATCCCGGCCAGCAGGCCGCTCATCACGCTGCCGACCACGGCACCACGGCGGGCAGGATCTGCCAGGGTCGCCGCCACCGGAACTATCTGCTGGGCCGCCGTGGCCCCGATGCCGAGCAGGACGGAGGCCAGCATCAAGGTGGTGGCACTCGTGGCCGTGGCCGCCAGCAGGGAAGCCAGCGCGATCAATGCAAACTGCCCCGGAATGAGCCAGCGGCGCTCGACCACATCGCCAAGCGGCACCAGCAAAAGCAGACCCATGGCATAGCCGAGCTGGGTCAGCATGGCGATCAATGGCATGCCCGAGTGCCCGGGAAAGTCCTGCGCCATCACCGCCAGCATGGGCTGGTTGTAGTAGATGTTGGCAACTGCCAGGCCGCATGACAGGGCCATGGCGAAGAGCAGGGAGGGGCCGGGGGTTGCGGCCCCTCCGGCAGAAGGCGATGTACTCATGATCTTCTCCTCGTGTTAGAAGGGCTCCCGCCAGGATACGGGCCCCATGCGCACAGCCTACCCGGGGAGCGTCGCCACCAGTAGAGCGGTGGGGACCATAACAGTTATTCCGCTGGCGTATGCCCCACGCCGGGCAGGCCGGTCACGAATGCCAGAAAGGCGCTCGCCTTGGCACCAGGCTGGCGACCTGCCGGGAGCAGGGTCCAGAGCTCCTGCATGGGCAGTTGCCACTCCGGCAGCACCGCCACCACCTCGCCGCGGGCAAGCTCGGGGGCAAACATCCACTCCGAGGCGATACCGAGCCCCAGTCCTGCCAGCACGGCGGCGCGCATGCCTTCGGCCGCCGAGACCGTCAGCCTGCCTTCTCCGGAAACCACCTTCTCTTCGACGCCGCGGCGAAATCGCCACTGTTGCCCCACTCCGGGCCGTGGACTGTAAAGCACCAGATCATGCTGTTGCAGAGCCTGAGGGGTCTCAGGCTCTCCTTTGGCGGCCAGATAGGCCGGCGTCGCCAACACCCGCATGTCGCTTCGGGCGAGACAGCGGGCGACCAGCGACGAGTCGGCCTGTTTGCCGATCCGCAGAGCCACCTCGATGCCCGCCGAAATGAGATCCACATTGCCGTCATCCAGCAGGATCTCCAGATCCAGTCCCGGGTGAGCCGCCAGAAAACCGGCAAGATGGGGAATGATATGCAGGCGGGCGAAGGTGACGGGAGCGCTCACCCGCAGGCGTCCGCTCAGGCCCGCCCGGCATTGCTGCACCATGGCATCGGCCTCGTTGACCTGGGCCAGGATCTCTCTCGCCCGCAGATAGTAGGCCTCTCCGGCCTCGGTAGGCGCCAGCCCCCGGGTCGAGCGCAGCAACAGGCGGCTGCCAAGGTGCGCCTCAAGCTGGGCAATCAATCTGGAAACCGTGGGTTGCCCCATCCCCAGTCGGCGGGCCACCGCCGAAAACGAGCCGGTCTCCACCGCCAGCACGAACACCTCCATCACTCCCAAGCGATCCATCTATGGCTCCTCTGCCCTGTGGCACTGTTCGTGGCACAAGGTAGCACCGGGCCTGCCCTCTCGCACCCTCGTTCTGGCAGGAGGCACAAGAAAACCGCGTAATGGGCGGTCCTGCCATGGGAGAAAGGTGTCGGGATGAAATATCAACCAGGAACAATCGAACAGAGGGACTCGAAGACAAGGCTACAGGAGCTCGATTGCCCCAAGGCTACCCCAGTGCCACTTCCTGAATGGCGGCGCTGTGGGCGAAATAGCGGTGACAGAACTGCATGAACTCCGGCAGCGGCAAGGGACGCGAGTAGAAATAACCCTGGATCTCATCCACCCCTATGGTGAGCACCGCCTTGAGCTCATCGCTGTTTTCCACCCCTTCTGCCACGACACGCACCCCCAACTGATGAGAGAGGGTGGTGATGGTCTCGACGAAGAGCGCCTGCCGGGTGTCACTGTCGATCGCGGTGATAAAGGATCTGTCTATCTTGAGCTTGTCGAAATAGAGTTCACGCAGGTAAGAGAGCGAGGACCAGCCGGTCCCGAAGTCATCGAGGGCCACCCGCACCCCAATCTGGCGCAGGGAGTGAATGATCTGCTTGCTGAGGGCGATGTCATCGAGGGCGATGGTTTCGGTCAGCTCCACTATTAACTGGTGCAATCCCAACGGACCATCACCCATCTTCTCTTCAATCTCCCTGGCCAACCCCATGTTGAACATGGAGTTGGAGAGGTTGATGGAGATCTCGAGCGGTGCTAGCACCTCCTTCGGGAAGCCGGACAGATCGAGCTGCATGCGCCGGATGATCCAGCCCCCGAGCGCCTCGCCCAACCCGTTCTCTTCTGCCAGCGAGATGATGTCGAGGGGGGCAATAAAGCCATATTCAGGATGATGCCAGCGGATCAGCGCCTCGGCCCCCAGCCTCACCACAATCTGGCCGCGCACGATGGGCTGATAGTAAAGGGCCAGTTGCGGGCATTGCGGGCAGTGGATAAGCTCCCGCAGCTCGGTCGACAGCCGGCGTTTGCGCTGATAGTGCTGATACATGCTGCTGGAGAAGAGCACATTGCGATTCAGCCGTTTGCGCTTGGCGCTGTCGAGGGCGATATCGGCAAACAGCAGCATCTCTTCCGGTGAATGATCCGGTTTCACGTACTGGCTGGTGCCCATGAAGACCCGGACCCGGTGCGCCGGATCGGCAGCAAACACCAGATCCGCCAGCTCGCTGCGCAGTTGCTCCAGAAACGGGAAGCGCAGATAGGTGGGCATGGTGCCGGTGATGATGAGGGTGAACTCGTCACTGCCGGTTCGGGCAACGAAGATCCCCTGGCCAGAGGCGGCCTTGATCCGCGCCGCAAGCCGTTTGAGCAAGGCGTCCCCCACTTCGTAACCCAGACTGTCATTGACCTCCCTGAAATGCCCCAGATCCATGAGGCAGACGGTGATGCTGCTGCGCCGACCGGGATGGCTGGTCCACTGCTGGAGGTGCTTGATGAGCGCCGCCCGGTTGGGGAGACGGGTGAGAGGGTCGTTCCACGCCAGAAAATGCTGGCGACGCACTTCGCGAAACAGCACCATCAACATCACCATGGTCGCCAACATCAGAAAACCCAGGATGAAGAAGTTCTGGGTTTTCGACTCGTTGAGCAGCTCGCGCTGGGCGATGGCAGAGGGCCCGGTGAAGTTTTTCACCATCACGTCCCGCACCCCGCGCATCTCGTCATCGAGCGCGGCCGTGAACATCTTGAGTGCGGGGGAATCCGGCTCCCCATGCACCACATCCTGCTCATAATGTTCGAAGAGAGCGAGGATCTTGCCGACCGCCTTGTCCGCACCGAATCGGGCCCTGACCGACTTTGCCTCCTCCCCGTGCAGGAAGACATCGAGCCGGTTCCAGGCAATGTCAAAGCGCTTGTTCATCTCCTCCCGGCTGGCGGCACCGGCACGATAGAGCTGCAAGCCCTCCTCGAAGGCGTGGATCTCCAGCTCGAGCTGGGCCAGTGCCCAAGCGGAGAGCTGGGTGTAGCGCGTCACCGCATTGAACGCGCGGTCATAGTTCCAGACCGACCAGAGGGTCACCCCCAAAAAGGTGGTCACCATCAGGATCAGGCTCAAGAACTTGCCGCACAGCATCTTATTTGCTCTCCAGCGCCGCCAGCTGCCACACCATCCGGCTGTGATAGAGCTCCTTGTTGAGTTCGGGATGGTCGGTGAGGGGATAAATGACCCAGAGCGGCCCCTTGTTGCGCAAAGTCAGCGCCTTGCCATCCTGCTTCTCGGCCACCAGCACCGGGTACTTCTCCCCGTCTTCCAGCGGCAGTGCGGCCCAGTATTCATTGACCGCGAGGGCCTTGACCTCCTGGCTCTTGAGACCGTAGATCCTGACCAGGTCCCGCAGCAACACCCCGCGATAGAGGTGCTCCCCCTCGGTCCAGGGCGTCCCTGTCTTAACCTCCGTCTGCGGCAAGGCCTCAAACTCTGCACGGGTCAGCACCACCTCCCCCTTGCCATTGCAGCACCCCGCCCCCGCAATTCTGAAGAAGGGCTCCTCCGCCAACACCATACCCGACACGAGCCATCCAGATATCAGCAACACCTTGCCAAGCCACTTGCCCATCACGCACCTCCCTGTCATACGGTTTATTTATTCATCTCACTCTGCTGACTCATATGCAAACAACAGAATGCACCTTCAGACCAAAGTCGCAGTCGTTTGCAACCAGCAACTATCTCTACGCCTTCCAAAAGTACCCAATCGCTTCCCAAAGAATGACACCAGGCGCCACCCCCAGGCAAATGGATTGCACCATTTTTCTTTCACTGGCTCCTCATAAAACCGGGTGCCCGCCCCGGCCGGAAAAAGGTGACAATCTTTGCTACGCATCTGAAAAACAGACACAAAAAAGGCCGCTCCATGGAGCGGCCTTCTCATCAGTGCAGTCAGGGTTTAGCTGTCGCGGCGCTTGCCACCGAATTTGCGACCCTTGTCGAAACCGCCTTCACGGCGATCCTTGTTGAAGGGACGGTCACCCTGTGGACGGCGATCCTTGTTGAAAGGACGGTCGCCACGGAACGGGCGATCACCGCGGGGCGGACGGGGAGCAGTGTTGCTGCCGGCCGGCACTTCGGTGTAGCGGCTGATCTGCAGCGGACGCTGGCAGACACGGGCCTTCTTGATCACTTCCAGCACTTCGGCGCTCATGCCCTTGGGCAGATCGACGGTGGAGAAGTCATCGGCGATGTCGATGTTGCCGATGAAGCGGCTCTCGATGTTCGCTTCGTTGGCGATGGCACCCACGATCTGGCCCGGCTTGACGCCGTGATGGGCACCCACGTCGACGCGGTAGCGCTCCATCTCCACGTCCGGGTTGTCTTTGAGCGGACGCGGTTCGAGGGACGGCATGCGACGGGCCGGACGATCGCCACGGTCGGCGAAATCACGGCCACCACGGTCATTGAAGTCACGACGCTCGAAACCACCGCGATCGTTGCCGGCGTTGAACACCGGATCCGGAATGGAGTCATCCAGCAGCAGCGGTTGGTCGCCCTGTACCAGCTTGGCCAGTGCGGCAGCCAGCTCCAGCGGATCGGCAGAGTCTTCTTCGATCAGCTCGTTCACCAGGTTCACGTAGATCTCGAGCTCTTCACCCATCATGGTTTCGCGGATGCGCTCCTTGAACTTGGCCAGACGGTGCTGGTTGATGTCCTCGGTGCTCGGCATCTTCATCGGCTCGATGGCCTGACGGGTTGCGTGCTCGATGGCGCGCAGCATGCGACGCTCGCGCGGTGCCACGAACAGGATGGCTTCGCCCTTGCGACCGGCACGGCCGGTACGGCCGATACGGTGAACGTAGGATTCGGTGTCGTAGGGGATGTCGTAGTTCACCACGTGGGTGATGCGCTCAACGTCCAGACCACGGGCAACCACGTCGGTGGCGATCAGGATGTCCAGCTGGCCTTGGCGCAGCTTGTCGACGGTACGTTCACGCAGCTTCTGCGGGATGTCACCGTGCAGCGCTTCACAGGCGTGACCACGGGCAGCCAGCTTGCCGGCCAGCTCTTCGGCGGCGTTCTTGGTACGCACGAACACCAGCAGGGCTTCGTAGGGCTCGACTTCCAGCAGACGGGTCATGGCGTCCAGCTTGTGCAGACCGGTCACCTGCCAGTAACGCTGGCGGATGGTGGTAGCGGTCGCGGTCTTGGAAGCGATCTTGATCTCTTTGGGCTGCTTCAGGTGCTTCTGGGCCACACGGCGGATCTGCTCCGGCATGGTGGCGGAGAACAGGGCAACCTGACGACCGGCCGGGCACTGTTCCATGATCCAGTCCACGTCGTCGATGAAGCCCATGCGCAGCATCTCGTCCGCTTCGTCCAGCACCAGGGCTTTCAGGCCGGAGAGGTCCAGGTTCTTGCGACGGATCAGGTCCATCACGCGGCCCGGGGTACCCACGACAACCTGAGCACCGCGGCGCAGGGCGCGGGTCTGGGTTTCGTAGGAGGCGCCACCGTAGATGGGCAGCACGTGGAAATCAGGCATGTGGTGGGCATAGCGTTGGCACGCTTCAGCCACCTGCAGGGCCAGTTCACGAGTCGGTGCCAGCACCAGGATCTGGGTGTTGCGGTTACCAGCTTCCAGACGAGACAACAGAGGCAAGGCAAAAGCAGCGGTCTTCCCTGTACCGGTTTGCGCCTGCCCCAGCAGATCGTGGCCCGCCATCAGGTGGGGAATTGCTGCGGCCTGGATGGGGGACGGGCGCTCATAGCCCACGTCCTGCAGCGCTTTCAGTACAGGCGCGGCCAGTCCAAGCTCACTAAAAAGGGGCAGTTGTTCGGTATCAGACATAGATTCTTCCAGATTAAGGCAGGCGGCTAACACCGCGGAATAGCAAAAAGGCGGCGATTATAGCGCCACTTTGTTCTGCTGTCTTGAAAAATGTGATAAGCCTCTCAAGACGTTGGCAATTATAGAGGGATCTTGCGACTATGGCTTGCTTATTTTTCACTCATGGTGCGTTATTGCAGATCACGCTTCGCCAGAGTCCTTGTCCCGCTTGTGTTTGAGCACCGCCATGGTCAACCGGCTGGTGCACAATAAACGACCACGTTCATCGCGAATTTCTATCTGCCACACCTGAGTCGTCGCCCCCAGATGCAGTGGCGTGCAGCGCCCCGTCACCACCCCTTCCCGCTTGGCTCTCAGGTGGTTGGCATTGACCTCCAGCCCGACACAATAACTGTCAGACCCGACCGCCATGTTGGCCGCCAAGGAACCCAGCGTCTCCGCCAGCACCACGGAGGCGCCGCCGTGCAACATGCCGAGCGGCTGATGGGTGCGGTGATCCACCGGCATGGTGGCCTCCAGCCAGTCGAGACCAAAGGCGGTATAGACGATGTCGAGGTGGGCCATCAGGGTATTGCGAGAGCTGGCGTTGAGCCCTTCGAGGCTCATGGGCTTGCGCCAGATGGGGCTGCTTTCTTGACTCATGGTGAGCGGACTCCTTGCGTGATCAACGGGTTATCGCTGCGCCGTAGCGGCAAACCAGCAGTGTCGGCGAAAAAGGAGCAAAAAAAAAGATGCCCACGCCGGGGCATCTTGCATCGAGGTTGACTCTCACCAGGGATAGGTCACCCCTGGCCACTCGGCCCATGGCTGATCCCGCCCCGGCAGGCGCGGCGCGGGCCACTGCCATACCTTGCCGAGCCAGGCGCGCAGTTCGGCCTCCAGTTCGGCATCGGTGAGCGGCGCCTCGGCCACCTTCCAGAAGAAGAGCTCCACCGCCACCTCCGGCAACACCGAGGGATAGAGGTAAACCCCGCCCCAGAACTCGGGCTCCCGCGCCGGGCTCCAGAGGCCATAGGCAAAGGAGCGTTTGGCCAGAAACTCGGAGTGCTGCCACTCCAGATCGGCCTCGTGCTGGCTCAGGCTGAAATTGGCGGAGGGCCACACATCGTCCGGGCGAAACAGCTGATGAAGCTGCTCGCGCTCGCGCAGCATGGCGACGAACTCCACCACCGCCTGGGTCGGATTGACCGGCAGCAGCAGGAAGTGCGGGTGCCGATAGGCTTGCGGCACCCGAAACCGCTTGGGCAGGGTCAGCATCAGAGCAGTTCCAGCAGGGCCTGCAGCGGGTGCTTGAGTTTCTCCCCCTCCATCCGCTTCACCTGGCTGCGGCAAGAGTAACCGGTGGCCAGACAGCGAGCTTGCGGCAGGCGAGCCAAGGGCTCGGCCCAGCTCAGGCCATAGATGCCCTTGGAGTTCTCCACCTGTTTGGCGTCGTGACCATAGGTACCCGCCATGCCGCAGCAGCCCACCGACACCGGTTGCAGGGTGGCACCGAAGCGGCGGAACAGGGTGCTCCAGTCACCGTGGGTCGACGGCTTGGCGGTCTTCTCGGTGCAGTGGGCGAACAGATACCAGGGCTCGGCGCCGGCGTCCGCTTCTCGCACAGGCAGCGCCTCGGCCGGCAAGGAGAGCAGCCACTCCTGGGGCAGCAGCACCTGGAAGTCGCCACGGGCGGGGCCGAGCGCCTTCACGTATTCGTCCCGATAGCAGAGCACCAGGGAGGGATCGACCCCCACCATGGGGATGCCGAGCGCCGCCACCTTGTTGAGGAACTGGGCGCTGCTGGCCGCGGTACGGGCAAAGGCGCGCAGGAAACCCTTCACGTGCTGGGGCTTGCCGTTGGGCTTGAACGGCAGCAGATAGGGCTGCAGGCCGAGCTTGCTGGCGAGCTTCACTAGGTCACGCACCACGGGGGCATCGTAATAGCTGGTGAAGGGATCCTGCACGATGAGCACCACTTTTTGACGCTGCTCGGGGCTCATGGCCTCCAGCCCCGGCAGGTCAAAATAGCGGGCGCGATGGTCACGCAGCTCCTCGGCCAGGGTCGGCACGCTCAATAGCGGCACGTCCACCATGCCGATGCTCTTCTCGGTCGCCTTCTGGGCCCACTCCTTCTCGAGGAAGAAGTTGACCAGTTTCGGCGCCTTGGCCAGCAAGGGGGCATAGCTTTCCACCGTGCCGACGAAGTAATCCTTGGGTCCACGCAGATAGCGGCTGTGATAGAGCTGCATGAAGCGAGCGCGGAAGGTGGGCACATCCACCTTGATGGGGCACTGGCTAGTGCAGGCTTTACACGCCAGGCACCCCTCCATCGCCTCCATCACCTCGTGGGAGAAGTCATACTCGCCGCGGGCGCGGGCCACCGTGTTGCGAAACTTGTCGACAATCTGCTTGAAGCGCAGACCACCGCTTTGCAGCGCCACCTCCTCACTCAGCGGATCGAAGCCCTGCTGTGCCAGCTGGCGCAGCCATTCGCGCATCAGGCCGGCCCGCCCCTTGGGAGAGTGACGGCGGTCGCGGCTGATCTTGACCGAGGGACACATGGGGGAGTCGGTCTCGAAGGTGAAACACAGACCGTTGCCGTTGCAATCCAGCGCCCGGGTATAGCTCTCGCGCACGGCAATCGGGATCTGGCGGTCGAACTTGCCGCGCTTGGGCCCGTCCACCGAGACAAGCGAAGCGCCGCTGCCATAAGGCATGCAGATCTTGCCCGGGTTGATGCGATTGGCCGGGTCGAACGCCCCTTTGACCCGTTGCAGCTCCTCCCACAGCTCGCCGAAAAAGGCGGGGCTGTATTCGGAGCGGAAGCCCTTGCCGTGCTCCCCCCACATCAGGCCGCCGTATTTGGCGGTGAGCGCCACCACCTGATCGGAGATGCGCCGCAGCAGCACCTCCTGCTCGGGATCGCACAAGTCCAGCGCCGGGCGCACGTGCAGCACCCCGGCATCGACGTGGCCGAACATGCCGTAATCAAGGCCGTGAGCGTCCAGCAGGGTACGAAACTCCATGATGAAGTCCGCCAGGGATTCCGGCGGCACGGCGGTGTCTTCGGTGAAGGCCACCGGCTTCTTGCGCCCCTCGGCGTTGCCGAGCAGCCCCACCGACTTCTTGCGCATGCCATAGATGGTCTCGATGCTCGGCAGGTGGTCGCACACCTGATAGCCAATGACCCCGGCCTCACCACGCGCCAGCAGACCGTCGATGCGCCGGCACAGCTCCGCCACCTTGGCCTTGTGCTCATTCTCGTCGGTGTCGGCAAACTCGACGATGTTGAGCCCCTGCAGATCCTTGCCCGGCACATCCTGGATGAGATCCTTTACCGAGTGCCAGATGATGTCGGCGCGGGCCAGTCCCAGCACCCGGGAGTCCACCGTTTCCACCGACAGGGCGTGGGCCTGTACCATAAAGGGGGCGTTTCTGAGCGCGGAGGGGAAGCTGTCGTACTTGACGTTGACGAGCGTGCGATAGCGCGGGATGGGGGTGATGTTGAGCCTGGCTTCGGTGATAAAACCCAAGGAACCTTCCGAACCGCACAGCACCCGGCTGACGTCCAGGGTGTCGCTCTCGGGCTGATAGAGGTGCTTGAGATCGTAACCGGTCAGAAAGCGGTTGAGCTTGGGGAAGGTGGCTTCGATGTCGGCGCGCCGCTCGCGGCCGATGCGATAGAGGGTGCGATAGATCTCCCCTTCACGGGTCTCGAGGGCCAGCTTGTCCGCCAGACGCTGACCGGTCACCGGCTCGGTGGCCATGAGATCGCCGTTTTCCAGCACGGCCTTGAGGCCGAGCACATGATCCGAGGTCTTGCCGTACACCAAGGAGCCCTGCCCCGAGGCATCGGTGTTGACCATGCCCCCTAAGGTGGCCCGGTTGGAAGTGGAGAGATCCGGCGAGAAGAAGTAGCCGTGGGGCTTCAAAAAGGCGTTGAGCTGGTCTTTGACCACTCCGGCCTGGGCCCGCACCCAACCCTCTTCCAGATTAATTTCCATGATCTGGTTCATATGGCGCGAGAGATCGACGATAATGCCGCCGCCCAAGGATTGGCCATTGGTGCCGGTACCGCCGCCGCGAGGGAAGAAACTCAAGGTCGCGTACTCAGGCCCCTGGGCCAGCTTGAGCATCACCGCTATGTCATCCGCGCTGCGCGGATAGAGAACCGCCTGAGGTACGACCTGATAGACGCTGTTATCCGTCGCCATCGCCAACCGGCTTGCATAAGACTTTTCGATATCACCACGAAATGCTGATCGCGCCAGCAACTCAAGAAACTGCAGGGTTGTAGGTGACAAACTGTCCTGGTAATCGAGTCTCGGGATCATGAATCCTTGTTCCCATCCTTTGCTTGATGCCGGCATTCCGGCGACAACGACCGTTCGGACCTGCCTCTTTGCGGGTGTCCGAACCAGTCCGCTCACATGTGAGCGGGCAGTATATCAGCTAGAAAACCGCTTGCGCGCGCAATCTTCACCATTTGAAAGGAGGACTTTTATGGCTCACTACAGCCATGTTATCAGTACGCTTATTCGCACCGAAAAACAGGCGCTGACCCTGTCGCTGTTTGGTTGCATCACCTTTGCCATTTTCGGGATCGGCTATGGTCTGTTCGTCGGTTCCAACGCCATCATGCTGGACGGCATCTTCACCCTGTTCAGCATGGGCATGACGGGCCTTGGGCTCATCACCGCCTACCTGGTTACCCGCCCCTCCGACGCCCGTTTCCAATACGGCTACGCCCACTTCGAACCCATCGCCAACGTCATCAACGGCGCCATCATTCTGCTGCTCTGCCTCGGTGCCCTCTATGGCGGCATCACCTCCCTGCTGGCGGGCGGACGGGAGATCGATCTCGGCCACGCCCTCATCTATGCCGTCGTCTCCACCTTCTTCTGCAGCATCCTCTATCTCATCGAGGCCGACGTGGCCGAGCGGGTCAACTCCGAGCTGGTGCGGGTGGACTCCAAGGAGTGGCTGGTGGATACCCTGCTCAGCGCCACCCTGCTCATCGGCTTTCTGGTCGCCATCGGGCTCGATACCCTGGGTTACGGCCACTACAACCGCTACATAGACCCGATGCTGGTCTCCCTGCTGGCTCTGTGCGCCACCCTCATCCCCATCAAGGTGCTCGGTCGAAACCTGCGGGAAGTGCTGAAGATTGCCCCCAAGGGGGATGTCTCCCGGCTGGTGGCCAGCGAAGTCGAAGCCCTGCGCCTGCGCCATGGGGTCGAGTGCTACAGCCACCTGGCAAAAAGCGGCCGCCGCTTCGATCTCGAGCTCAACATCCTGGTGGCCCCCGGCCAGGAGTGGCCCGTCGAACGCCAGGATGCCCTGCGCCAGGAGCTCTGGTCCCGCCTCGGCGACACCCTGGGAGACGCTTGGCTCTCGGTCTGCTTCACCCGGGAAAAACGCTGGTTGTAAGCCGCAAGGCGGGGCTTGCCTGGCAAGCTCCGCCTGTCCCTGTTGCCCTGTTGGGCGAGCGCCTCCCCCTGCGCGTCCAGACCCCCTTGCCAAAGGCTATGTCCCAATTACGTGTTGCATGGGGCGCCCCAGCGCCTCATGCAAGCAACGTGGTACATTCACTTCCCGCCCGTAGCGCTCCAACATCCTTCGCCAACCCAGATAATTTCTCAGATAGTGGGTCGCTACCCCATGGAACCGCTCCATCCACTCTTTCAACCGACGGTGATATCCGTTTACATGCTGGATATGGTACGCGTCAACCACACGCTCGCCTTGGCGATTGCGCACGACCTGATGGGTCACTCCCTGCGCTTTGCTGAAACTGGCATACACCCCGGCGCCGTCGCTACACAACACCGCATCTGACGAGACAAGGGGTGTCAAAACAGCTATCACCGTCTCGGCATTCATTTTCTCCAACTGAAAATCCGCATGGTGACCAGCCCGGTCCTGAACCACCATCACCGGGATGTAATCCGGCCCTGTGCCTCGGGTACGGCCTTTGCCCCCACGGTGGCGGGCCGGGCGGGGCAAACCACGTTGCCCTTTAAACGACTCCAAGAAGAAGGTCTCATCAACCTCGACGATACCCCCTTCCCGTGCCGCCTGGTGACTCGCCATGGCTTTCAGGAAGCGGTGACGCCACAAGAAGGCGGTGTTTTTACAGACTCCGCAGCGGACGGCAGCCTGTCGGACGGTCAGACCGTCGATGAGGGCCTGGGCGTAGTCTTCCCAGCATTGTGCCTTGCGAAGTCGAGCCAGAGGCGTCTTGGTGAGAACGGAACTGGTGCGCAGACACTGCTTGCAGCGATAACGACGCAGCCCTCGACTCCAACCCCAGGGAGCCAACTGCGTAGCCTCGGCATGACAGTGAGGGCAACATCGACAAGCGGGAGTTGAGCGGCCAGCGAGGTGATTGGGTGAGGGGTAGTGAGTTCATGTTGCGCGAGGCGACGCTGGCGCATGGTGAGCTGTGGAAAGAGAGACAGTAGATGTTGAAAGGCTTGGGTATCCATGATGGAGGCCCTCAGGGTGATGACCTACTTCAAGGTTAGCCTTTCAACATGTAATTGGGACAGCGCCTTGCCAAATGGCGGCGAGTCGTTATCATCAGGGCTCACTTTTGACCCGAGGTTTTATTGCCCATCATGGACAATCCCCGAAGTAGCCCTTCGTCTTTTCCCATCAAAGCCTATCTGTACCTGCTCAACCAACGCCTCTGAAGCGATCGTCTCCGTCACCACGGCCACGCCGTGACCACGATTCACTGCATCTGTCTTCATTGAGGTCAATCACATGGAATTCTTGCTGGACCCGTCAATCTGGGTCGGTCTGCTTACCCTGATCATCCTGGAAATCGTTCTCGGGATAGACAACCTGGTCTTCATCGCCATCCTGGTGAAAAAACTGCCCCCCGCCCAGCGGGACAAGGCGCGCATCATCGGTCTCTCCCTGGCCCTGCTGATGCGCCTGGGACTGCTCACCATCATGTCATGGCTGGTCACCCTCACGGCTCCTCTGCTGCACATCTGGGATCACCCCTTCTCCGGTCGGGATCTCATCCTGATGGGGGGCGGCCTCTTCCTGCTGTTCAAGGCCACCTCCGAGCTGCATGAGCGACTCGAGGCCAAGCCCGAGGAGCAAGGCGGCACCGGCGTCTATGCCGGGTTCGGGGTGGTGATCGCCCAGATCCTGGTGCTGGATGCGGTCTTCTCCCTGGACTCCATCATCACCGCCGTCGGCATGGTGGATCACCTCGGCGTCATGATGGCGGCCGTGACCATCGCCATGGTGGTGATGGTGCTCGCCTCCAAGCCCCTGACCCGCTTCGTCAACGCCCACCCCACTGTGGTGGTGCTCTGCCTGAGCTTCCTCTTGATGATCGGCTTCAGCCTGGTGGCGGAGGGCTTCGGCTTCCACATTCCGAAGGGCTACCTCTACGCGGCCATCGGCTTCTCGGTGCTCATCGAGTTCTTCAACCAGCTCGCCCAGCGCAGTGCCCTGCGCCATGAGGCGCGCCAGCCCCTGCGCGAGCGCACCACCGCCGCCATCTTCAAGCTGATGGGGGGGAACAAACGCTCAGCCCACCCGCAGGAGGACGAAGAAGAGGTGCAGGCTCAGCCCCTGCCCCCCGGTTTCGGTGAAGAGGAGCGTTACATGGTGAGCGGCGTGCTGTCGCTGGCCGAGCGTTCCATTCGCACCATCATGACCCCGCGCTCCGAGATGGAGTGGATCGACGTGAGCGACAGCGAGGACGAGATCCGCGCCCTGCTGCAACGGGCCCCCCACAGCCTGTTCCCGGTCTGTGACGGGGAGCTGGACGAGATCATCGGGGTGGTCAAGGCTCGGGATCTGCTGTTTGCCCTCAACGAGGGGCAATCCCTGGCAGCACTTGCCAGACAGAACGAGCCTGCCATCGTGCCCCAGACCATCAACGTGATCCGGCTGCTGGCGGAGCTGCGTCAGGCCAGGGGCAGCCTCATTCTGGTGGCGGACGAGTTTGGCGTCATCCAGGGGCTGGTCACCAACCACGATCTGCTGGAGGCCATCGTCGGCGAGCTGCCGGACGAGGACGAGACCCCCGATGTGGTGCGCGAGGGCGAGCATTGGCTCATCCACGGCACCACCAACATCCATCAGGTGGAGCAGGCCCTGAACTGCGACGGTCTGGTGAGCGAGAGCGACGAGTACGTGACCCTGGCGGGCATGCTGCTCTCCCACTTCGGCAGTCTGCCCGACGTCGGTCAGCAGTTGCACCTCGGCCAGTTCTGCTTCGAGGTCATGGCCGTGAGCGAGCGGCGCATCGAGCGAGTACGGGTTACCCCACTCTCCCCCTGATCATCGGTGGCAATGCAGCAAAAGAGGGCCTTTGGCCCTCTTTTTTCTGGCGCGAGCCCGGCCCCTCCCGCGCCATTGCTGCGATAACGGCAATTCTCTTCTGCAATACCCCCTCTTTTTCACAATAACAATCCCCTTTAGAGTCACCTCACTCCCAAAGATTGAGGAATCCATCATGCACCACGATCCCCTGTTCTGCCCCCTTCGCCTCGGCCAGCTGCACCTTGCCAACCGCATCGTCATGCCCCCCATGACTCGCTCCCGCGCCAGCCAGCCCGGGGACGTGGCCAACGCCATGATGGCGACCTACTACGCCCAGCGTGCCGGGGCCGGCCTCATCATCAGCGAAGGCACCCAGATAGACCCCCTGGGCAAGGGCTACGCCTGGACGCCGGGCATCCACAGCGCCGAGCAGGTGGCAGGCTGGAAGCAGGTAACAGACGCGGTCCACGCCGAGGGGGGCATCATGTTCGCCCAGCTCTGGCACGTGGGCCGGGTCACCCATCCTGACAACATCGGCGGCGCCCAGCCCCTCTCCTCCTCCGCCATCCAGGCCAAGGGAGTGAAGGTGTTCGTCGACAACGGCAGCGATGCCCCGGGGTTTGTGGAGACCGTCACCCCGCGCGCCATGACCCAGGCCGACATCGACGCCGTGGTGGGGCAGTTTCGCCAGGCCGCCCGCAACGCCATGGAGGCGGGCTTTGACGGCATCGAGTTGCACGCCGCCAACGGCTACCTCATCAACCAGTTCCTCGACTCCGAGTCCAATACCCGCACCGACGGCTATGGCGGTTCGCTCGAAAACCGGCTGCGTTTCCTCAAAGAGGTGACCGAGGCGGTCTGTGACGAGATCGGTCCCGACCGGGTCGGGGTACGCCTTGCGCCGCTCACCACCCTCAACGGCACCGTGGATGCCAACCCCCAGGAGACCTATCTGGCCGCCGCGCACCTGCTGGGCCAGCTCGGCGTGGTCTATCTGCACGTCGCCGAAGCGGACTGGGACGACGCCCCCCTGATGGCGGAGAGCTTCAAGCAGGGGCTGCGCGATGCCTTCCCCAACACCCTCATCTACGCCGGCAAGTACGATGGGGAACGCGCCCGCGCCGCCATTGAGGCAGGCTGGGCCGACATGATTGGCTTCGGTCGCCCCTTCGTGGCAAACCCCGACTTGCCGAACCGCCTGCGCCACGGCCATCCGTTCGCTCCCCATGATCCCGCCACCCTGTTTGGCGGCGGCGAGAAAGGGCTGACCGATTACCCCGTCTATGGGGCAGAGCGGGCATAAGGCGGCTCGCGCCGAACGCCTTACCGGGCGGGCCCCACCAGCGTGGGGTCCGCCTTGTTGTCTCGCCAGTGCAACAACAACTCAAGACATTGTTACGCCATATAACTCAATCTGCGCCACCTCTCTTTCAAGGAGTCACCATGACCCACACCCAGGCCTGGTGCTGGCACGCCCCCGGCGAACCTGACCAGCTCACCCTCACCCGGCAAGCGCTCCCCACCCCCGGCCCCGATGAGGTTCTCGTCGCCAACCGGATCATCGCCTTCAATCCGGTGGACTGGAAACTCATCGAACAGGGTCATCCCCACTGGCAGCCAGGCCATGTGCCTGGCGTCGATGGCATGGGCACCCTGGTGGCGCTGGGGGCCAACGTCACCCACCTGCGCCCCGGCACCCGGGTCGCCTATCACACCGACCTGCGCCATGGCGGCAGCTTTGCCCGCCACACCCTGGTGCCGGCTCGCGCCCTGATGCCGGTGCCCGATGCCCTGAGCGACGAGGCGGCCGCCGCGCTCCCCTGCCCCGGCCTCACCGCCTGGCAGGCGCTGGCCAAGCTGCCGCACCTGCACGGGGAGGCCCTGCTCATCTCGGGGGCTGGCAGCAGTGTCGGCCGCTTCGCGGTGCAACTTGCCCTCCAGAAGGGTGCCCGCGTCTTTGCCAGCGCCAGCCCGCGCCACCACCAGTGGCTCAAACAGCTAGGCGTGCAGGGGGTGGCGGACTATCGGGATCCCGACTGGCTGGTCCAGTTGCAGGCCGCCAACGGCGGTGAACCCTTCGAGGGGATCATCGATCTGGTCTCCAGCCAGCAGGCAGAAGCCTTGCTGCCTGCCCTTGGCTATTACGGCCACATGGTGACGGTGCTCGGGCGCATCGCGCGCAACCCGCTGCCCGCCTTTAGCCATTGCCACTCGTTGCACGAGATTGCCCTCGGCGCCCAGCACGCCTTTGGCTCGGACAAACAGTGGAGCCGTCTGGTGGCGGCCGGTGTCGCCATGATGGCGCAGATGGCGAGCGGCGAGCTGACCCCGCCGCCGCTGGTGGTGGGCAACTTCGACGCCCTGCCTGCCCTGCTCACCCGCGTCAAGCAGGAGGGCCAAGGGGAAAAATATCTGGTGAGGGTGGGTTGATACCCGCCCAACGATGGCACAAAGTGGCCCGCCATGGCGGGCATCCTGCATTCAAGGTGTGCAAGACGGCCTGCTCAATGCAGGCTCACCCCGTGCAGGGCGGCATGGAGGCGAATGTCACGGGTCAGGCGCACCTTGTCCGCAAGGCTCAGCCAGCTCGCCTCCACGGCATTGAGACTGAGGCGGCACAGCTGCTCCTGACTGGCGCCAAGCCCGTCGGCCAGGGCCTGAAAGTTGGCCCCCAGGTATCCCCCGAAATAGGCGGGATCGTCGGAGTTCACGGTGACGCAGAGCCCCTGCTCCAGCAACCTCAGCACATTGTGGTGGGCCATCTGGTCAAACACCCTGAGCCGCACGTTGGAGAGGGGGCAGACGGTGAGGGGCAGCCGGGTATCCGCCAGATAGCTCAGCAGCGAGGGATCCTCGACGCAGCGCACCCCGTGATCGATGCGTTGCACCCCGAGCTCCCGGATCGCCTGCCAGATGTAGTCAGCCGGCCCCTCCTCGCCGGCATGGGCCACCAGCGGCAGCCCCAGCTCGCGGCAGCGAGCGAAGACCCGGGCAAACTTGCTGGGCGGGTTGCCCCGCTCCCCCGAGTCGAGGCCGACCCCGTGCAGGCGCGCCAGGTGCGGCGTGGCCTCTGCCAGGGTGGCGAATGCCGCCTCTTCACTCAGGTGGCGCAGGAAGCTCATGATAAGACGCCAGCTGATGCTAAAGGCTGCTTCGCCAGCCTGCAGCGCCCGCTCGATGCCCCCCAGCACGGTGGCAAAGTACACGCCGCGGGCGGTGTGGGTCTGGGGGTCGAAGAAGATCTCCACGTGCACCACGTGATCGGCAACGCAGCGCTCGAGATAGGCCCAGGTGAGGTCGAAGAAATCCTGTTCGTGGATGAGCACGCTGGCGCCGAGGTAGTAGAGATCGAGGAAGGATTGCAGGCCGTCGAACTCATAGGCGGCGCGCAGGCTGTCGACATCAGGCCAGGGCAGCGCCACCCCGTTGCGCTGGCCGAGGGCGAACATCAGCTCGGGTTCGAGGGTCCCCTCGATATGCAGGTGCAGTTCCAGCTTGGGCAAGCCGGCAATAAAGTGCTCCATGATGACGGCTCCATAATCAGACTTCGTGCGGACACCACCGGGGCGGCGCCCTCCCTTCGCCTTCATTGTGCACCCATCTGGCCCGCCGGAGGAGACTTGTCATCAAAGGGCCTTATAATGGCGGCACAAAAACCATAACCGATTGAAGAGACGAACAGAGGGAGGCCCTGTCCCCGCTCTTGCGCCCTACAAGGAGAATTCATGAAGAAAAACGTCATCTGTGACATTGACGGCGTCATCCTGCACAACAACGATCTCATTCCCGGCGCCGACCGCTTCGTCCACCGCCTGCTGGAACAGGGCAGCAAGCTCCTGTTCCTCACCAACTACCCGGCCCAGACCCAGAAAGATCTGCAAAACCGCTTCCGATCCGCCGGAATAGAGGTGCCCGAGGAGTGCTTCTACACCTCCGCCATGGGCACCGCCGACTTTCTCAAGCGCCAGGATGGCAAGAAGGCCTATGTGATTGGCGAAGGGGCCCTGACCCACGAGCTCTACAAGGCCGGCTTCACCATCACCGATATCGACCCGGACTTCGTGGTGGTGGGGGAGACCCGCAACTACAACTGGACCATGATGCAGCAGGGCGCCAAGTTCGTGGATCAGGGGGCCCGCTTCATCGCCACCAACCCCGATACCCACGGCCCCCTGATGTACCCGGCCTGCGGCGCCCTGTGTGCCCCCATCGAGCGGATGACCGGCAAGAAGCCCTTCTACGTCGGCAAGCCGAGCGCCTGGATCATTCGCGCGGCCCTCAACCGGATGGAGGCTCACTCCGACGACACCATCATCATCGGCGACAACCTGCGCACCGACATCCTGGCTGGCTTCCAGGCCGGTCTCGAGACGGTGCTGGTGCTCTCCGGGGTGAGCAAGGTGGCGGACATCGACCGCATGCCGTTTCGACCGAACCACATCTTCGACTCCGTGGTGGACATCGACATCGTCTGATCCCGGGTGCCGCCCTTCCGGTAGCCTTCAGCCTGCACGGGCCCCCTTGGCAAAGGGGGCCCGTTTCGTTTAACGTAAGCGCAACATCGTTAAACAAACTAAACGGGAGCAGGATGCTCCTTCGCCACTCAAGGACGCACCATGAAGAGCCTGAACGACTGGATCCTGCTGGACAAGCACACTGTCTCCCCCACCCCGCTGATGCCTCCCCCCGAGCGCATCAGGGCCGGAACGCCGAGCCAGACGGCATGGAACCACTACTCCGACCCGAGCCAGCAGTTTCACGTGGGCTTCTGGGCTTGCGAGCCGGGCTGCTGGGCCGTTCACTATACCGAACACGAATACTGCCAGATGCTGGAAGGGGAAGCGGTGATCCACGACGAGCAGGGCGACCGGCTGCACCTCAAAGCTGGGGATCAGTTCGTCATTCCCGCCGGTTTTGTCGGGCAGTGGGAGACCCTCACCCCTTGTCGCAAGCTCTATGTGATCTTCGAACCCGCCGCGACTTGACGCGCACGTCAACCCTGACCCTCTCTCTTCAGACGGCCGGACGGCCGCCATCCCCTGGCGCAACTTGACGCTTACGGCATGATTTTCTGCGGTTTTCCCGCTTGCAAAAGGGTTTTCCGCTAGGCATTGTGATTGGCGAGGAATGTAAATGGAATTTCGAGCCCAAACGTGGGGGGCTCATATAAAAATCAAGAGGATTACCGCCAATGTGTTCTATTTTCGGCATTCTGGACATCAAGACCGACGCCACTGCCCTGCGCAAATCGGCCCTGGAGATGTCCAAGCGACTGCGTCACCGCGGGCCTGACTGGTCCGGCGTCTACAGCTCCGACAAGGCCATCCTGGTGCACGAGCGCCTGGCCATCGTCGATCCGGGCAATGGCGCACAGCCTCTCTACAACCCCGAGCGCACGCACGTATTGGCCGTCAACGGCGAGATCTACAACCACAAGGAGCTGGAGAAGAACCTCAAGGTCGACTTCCAGTTCCAGACCCACTCCGACTGTGAAGTGCTGCTGGCCCTCTACAAGGAGAAAGGCCCGGCGTTTCTGGACGATCTGAACGGCATCTTCGCCTTCATCCTCTATGACGCCGAGCAGGATGCCTACCTGATTGGTCGCGACCACATGGGGATCATCCCCCTCTATACCGGCCGCGACGAACACGGCAACTTCTATGTCGCCTCCGAGATGAAGGCCCTGGTGCCCGTGTGCAAGAGCGTCGAGACCTTCCCGCCGGGACACTACCTGTGGAGCAAGGATGGCGAGCTTAAAACTTGGTACAAACGGGACTGGATGGAATACGCGCCGGTCGAGCACAACGTCAGCGACAAGGCCGAGCTCAAAGCGGCCCTGGAAGCGGCGGTCAAGCGCCAGCTGATGTGCGACGTGCCCTATGGCGTGCTGCTCTCCGGTGGTCTGGATTCGTCCGTCATCTCCGCCATCACCAAGCTCTATGCCGCCCGCCGGGTGGAAGACGATGGCAAGAGCGAAGCCTGGTGGCCCCAGCTGCACTCCTTCGCCGTCGGCCTGGAAGGGTCACCGGATCTCGCCGCCGCCCGCAAGGTGGCCGATCACCTGGGCACCATCCACCACCAGATCCACTTCACCGTGCAGGAAGGACTGGATGCCCTGCGGGACGTCATCTATCACCTCGAGACCTATGACGTCACCACCATCCGCGCCTCCACGCCCATGTATCTGATGGCCCGCTACATCAAGGCGATGGGCATCAAGATGGTGCTGTCGGGAGAGGGCTCCGACGAGCTGTTCGGCGGCTACCTCTACTTCCACAAGGCCCCCAACGCCCGTGAGTTCCACGAGGAGAACGTGCGCAAGCTCGCCTCCCTGCACCTCTATGACTGCCTGCGGGCCAACAAGTCCATGGCTGCCTGGGGCGTGGAAGGCCGCGTGCCCTTCCTCGACAAGGAGTTCATGGACGTGGCGATGCGCCTCAATCCCGCCGACAAGATGTGCGGCAAGGGCAAGATCGAGAAGCACATCCTGCGGGAAGCCTTCGAGGATCTGCTGCCCCACGAAGTGGCGTGGCGCCAGAAGGAGCAGTTCTCCGACGGTGTGGGCTATTCGTGGATTGACAGCCTGAAAGCCATGGTCGAGGAAGAGGTGACGGATCAGATGTTCGAGGCCGCGGCCTTCCGCTTCCCCGTCAATACCCCGCTCACCAAGGAGGCGTACTACTACCGCGCCATCTTCGACGAGCACTTCCCGCTGGAGTCCGCCGCCCGCACCGTGCCCTACGGCAAGTCGGTCGCCTGCTCCACCCCGACGGCGCTGGAGTGGGATGCCAAGTTCAAGGAGATGGCCGACCCCTCCGGTCGCGCCGTGATGGATGTCCACCAGCAGGGTTACTGATCGCCCCTGACCTGAATACAAAGCCCCTCTCGAGGGGCTTTGTTGTTTTCTGCCATTCCTTTGCCGCTTTTTGCCTTCCCCTTCCCTGTTTGCGGCTTGGCGCAGGAAACGCCTCGTGTCACATTGTCTGCGCCTGGAAGCAAAGATAACGACACAAGGAAGAGACCATGAAACGACTGTTACTGCCCCTGATACTGGGCACCCTCCTTTTCAATGGCGCCGCCTGCGCGGGCGACCACCTCTGGAGTCAGAGCCTGCCCGCTTACAGCCAGGGTTATGACGAGACGCGGGATCCGGCCCGCGATCTCGCTGCCGCCACCGCCAAGGCCAGTGCCGAGGGCAAGAAAGTCCTGCTGCTGGTGGGGGGCGAATGGTGCAGCTGGTGCCAGGAGATGAACCGCTTTCTGGACCGGGAACCCGATCTCGCCGGCCAGCTCAACCGCACCTTCGTGGTGGTCAAGGTGAACGTCAGCGAGCAGAACAAGAATGAATCCTTCCTGAAAGCCTATCCCGAGTATCTGGGGGTCCCCCACTTCTACGTGCTGGATGCCACGGGCAGGCTGCTCGAGTCCTTCAACACCGGGCTGCTGGAGAAGGGGAAGAGTTACGACGGGGAGAAACTCGGCAAATTTATCGCCTATTTCCAGCCCAGGACCACCCACGGCTGACTCGCCAGTCCATAAAACAGGGCCCCGCACGGTCAGTGACAGTGCAGGGCACTGATGGCTACCAAACAGGGAAGTGGCATGTCTGCGACAAACAGGCCATCCATCACCCCGGACAAGGACGAAAAAGATGTTGCGAATACTGGGCAAGGCGTCGTCAATCAATGTGCGCAAGGTACTGTGGACCTGCGCCGAACTGGCCCTCCCCTTCGAGCTGGAGGAGTGGGGATCCGGCTTCAAACCCACGGACACCCCGGCGTTTCTGTCGCTCAACCCCAATGCCATGGTGCCCGTCATTCAGGATGAGGATTTTACGCTGTGGGAGTCGAACACCATCATCCGCTACCTGGCGACGCGCCATGGTGCCAATGTCCTCTATCCCGCCGAGGCGAGAGCCAGGGCTCGGGTCGATCAATGGATTGACTGGCAGGCATCGGACTTGAACACCGCCTGGCGCTACGCCTTCCTGTCGCTGGTGAGGCGCTCCCCCCAGCATCAAGACCATCAGGCCCTTCACGCAGCTTGCCTGCAGTGGTCTCACTGCATGGAGATCCTGGAGAGACAGCTTCAAACAACCGGAGGATATGTGGCCGGTCCGCACTTCTCGCTGGCAGACATTCCCATCGGGCTGTCAGTCAACCGCTGGCTGGAGACGCCCTATGATCGCCCGTCGCTACCCGCCGTGGACGACTACTACCAGCGACTGAAAGAGCGGCCGGGGTTTCGACGCTACGGGGCCAATGGCACGCCCTGAGGCGAGCAAGATAACCCGGATAAGGAAAGAGACGGCAGACCGGGCCAACGCGCTGGCCCGGTCTGCACAGCTTCAGGGCTGGGCATCCGGCTGATTGGCGGGGGCGGCCTTGATAAAGGCCTGCAACTGCTCGCAGTTGGCGACGATGCGCGCAATGGTGGGGTAGTCATCCAGGGTCATGTCGAAGCGGCGGGCGTTGTAGACCTGGGGCACCAGCATGCAGTCCGCCAGGGTGACCTCGTTGCCCACGCAATAGATGCCGGCGGTGGTCATGAGAAGCTGCTCCAGCGCGGTGAAGGTCTCGTCTATCCAGTGGCGATACCAGGCATCCCGCGCCATCTTGCTCTGCCCCAACTCCTGCTCCAGGTAGTGCAGCACGCGCAGGTTGTTGAGGGGATGGGTGTCACAGGCGATCATGTTGACGATCTGGCGCACCCGGGCACGCTCGATGGGGGCGGAGGGCATCAGGGGGTAGGCGGGATAGGTCTCGTCGAGGCACTCCATGATGGCCACCGACTGACCCAGATGCACGTCATCGTCCACGAGAAACGGCACCAGCCCCTGGGGATTGACCCGGCGGTAGGCCTTCTCCTTCTGCTCACCCTGCCGCAAGTTGACCGGGTGCTGCTCATAATCGAGCCCCTTGAGTTGCAGTACCAAACGCACGCGAAAGCTGGCCGATGAGCGCCAATATCCAAACAACTGCAGCATAGTGTGTCCCTGTGGTGGCAGGTGTCTGCCACCTGCCGTGTCGCCCGCCCCTCCCGGGGTCGGGCTCTCCTAGCTCGCCCGCTCGGCCGTTGCTTGCGTGACCCGCTGCAAAATGGTGCCAAACAGACTCATCCCGTTGCGATCCTGCATCGCGATGGACACTGTATCACCAAAGCGCAGAAAGGGTGTAGTGGCTTGACCTGACTCGATAATTTCCAGCATCCGCCGCTCGGCAAGGCAGGAGGATCCCCGGCTTCTGTCGTAGTTGGAGACGGTGCCCGAGCCGATGATGCAGCCCGCCCCGAGCGGCCTTGTCTTGGCGGCATGGGCAATCAGCTCATGGAAGGTGAAGGTCATATCCACCCCGGCGTCGGGCTGCCCGAACAGGGCGCCGTTGAGGTGGGTCACCAGGGGCAGGTGGACCTTGCCATCGCGCCAGTCATCCCCCAGCTCGTCCGGGGTGATGGCCACCGGCGAGAAGCTGCTGGAGGGCTTGGACTGGAAGAAGCCAAAGCCCTTGGCAAGCTCCCCGGGAATGAGGTTGCGCAGGCTCACGTCGTTGACCAGCATCAAGAGCTTGATGTGGGTCGCCGCCCCCTGCGAACGGGTGCCCATGGGCACGTCGTCGGTGATGACGGCGACTTCCGACTCGAAGTCGATCCCCCACTCCTCGGAGCCCATCACGATGGGGCCACGGGGCGGCAGGAAGCTGTCAGAGCCTCCCTGATACATCAGGGGATCGTGCCAGAAGCTTCCTGGCATGTCGGCGCCGCGCGCCTTGCGCACCAGCTCCACGTGATTGACGTAGGCACTGCCGTCAATCCACTGGTAGGCGCGAGGCAGCGGGGAGAGGCACGCCTCCTCATCGAAGGGGAAGGCGTCGGGGCAGGCGTCCTCGTTGAGTCGCTGATAGACGTTCGCCAATTGCGGCGCCACTTCGCCCCACTGGTCGAGGGCCGACTGCAGGGTCGGGGCAATGGTCGTCACGTAGACGGCGCGCGCCAGATCGCGGCTCACCACCACCAGGGCGCCGTCGCGCTTGCCATTGTTCAGGGTTGCCAATTTCATATCGAATTCCTTATTTGCCGAGCGTCTCTGGACGCTGCCAGCTGGTGACATAACCGGGGTATTCAACCCCTTCGCAGATGGGGCCGACGGCCAGGGCATCACGGGTGTCGAGCATCACCGCCACCTCGTCGGTGAAGGTCTTGGCATGAGCCAGCCCCGCCGCAAAGGCCTTGGGATGGGGACCATGGGTGAAGCCGGCAGGGTGGAAGGTGACCATGCCCCGCTTGATGTTGTCCCTGCTGAAGAAGTCCCCGGCGTGGTAGAAGAGCACCTCGTCGAAGTCGTCGTTGCTGTGGTAGAAGGGCACCCGCAGGGCACCTGGGTCGCTCTCGATGGGACGCGGCACGAAGGTGCAGACCACGAACCGGCTCGCCACGAAGGTGGTGTGGGCCGAGGGAGGCAGGTGGTAGCGGTGGCTCATCAGCGGGCGGATGTCCCGCCAGTTGAGGCGCACCACGCACAAGTCCCCGTGCCACCCTTGTGCATCCAGCGGGTTGAACGGCCAGGTGACGACCGAGACCTGATCGTGGCGCTTGATCTGCAGCGACCAGGGGTTTTCATCCTGCTGGGCCAGGAAGCGCTCGTTGATGGCGGGCACGTCCAGGGCCGCCGGATCGAAGATGGCGTGATTGCCCACCAGTCCCTTGTCCGGCAGCTGATAACTGTCTTCCGTCGCCTCTATCATCAGGATGAAGAGGGGCGCGGTGGGCTCGATGCGCCACATGGTGCCACGGGGGATCACCACATAGTCGCCATCTCTCAAGATGAGGTGTCCGTAGTCGCAGTAGAACTCTCCGCTCCCCTCGTGAATGAACAGGAGCTCGTCGCCATCGGCGTTTCGCACCAGAAACGGCATGGGCTCATGCAGGCGCCAGATGCGGTAGCGGCAGTGGGGGTTGCTGAGAATATCCGGCATCACCCAGGGGGAGAGGGAGCTCACCTCCTCCTGCAGATCGTTCAAGTCAAACGCCCGTGGCCGAAGCGGCCCTTCCCAGTTGACCCAGTCGGTGGGAGCATGCTTGTGGTGCATGTGGGTGGCCGGACCGAAGAAGCCCGAGCGCCCCAGCTCGCGCTCATAGATGGCCTGCTCCGGCAGATCGGCATGGGCCTGGCGGGAGTGGGTTCCCTCCCGATGGGGGAAGCTTATCCAGTTACGCATCGCTCGGTTCTCCGTTTTTCTGGTCCTGCGCGGCACTGTTCACCTCCCCTTGCGTGGATCCGTCCAGCACGCCACGGCGGATCTGATCCAGCTCGATGGATTCGAACAATGCCTGGAAGTTGCCCTCACCAAAGCCCTCGTTGCCCTTGCGCTGGATGATCTCGAAGAACACGGGACCGATGACGGTGTCGGTGAAGATCTGCAGCAGGATGCCGTCCTTCGTCGGCGAGCCGTCGATGAGGATGCGCAGCGCCTTCAGCGCCGCCAGATCCTCCTGATGACCCGCGACCCGGCTGTCCACCTTCTCGTAGTAGGTGTCCGGCGTCGGCATGAAGCCGGTTCCCCGCCCTCTGAGCGTGCGGATGGTGTGATAGATGTCGGCAGAGGCGAGCGCGATGTGCTGGATCCCCTCCCCCTTGTACTGACGCAGGTACTCCTCTATCTGGGACTTGTCGTCCGCCGACTCGTTGATGGGAATGCGAATTTTGCCGCAAGGGGCCGTCATGGCGCGCGAGTGCAATCCGGTCAGCTTGCCCTCGATGTCGAAGTAGCGGATTTCCCGGAAGTTGCCGATCCGCTCGTAGAAATTCGACCAGAGGTTCATGTTGCCGCGATGGACGTTGTGGGTCAGGTGGTCGATCTCATAGAGCCCCGCGTCCACCTCGGCCATGCGGGCCTGCCAGTCGGGGTAGAAGATAAAGTCCACGTCATAGATGGAGCCCCGCTCGCCATAGCGATCGACAAAGGAGAGGGTGCTCTCGCCGATGCCGTAGATGGCGGGGATGTTGAGCTCCATGGGGCCGATTTTGCCCACAAACGGCTTGGCCCCCTGGCCGATGGCGTACTGCTGGGCGCGGCCGGCATCGCTCACCCGAAACGCCATGCCGCACACGCTCGGACCATGGGCCCGGGCAAACTCCTCCGCCTGGGAGTGGGGCTCGGCATTGACCACGAAGTTGATGTCCCCCTGGCGATAGAGCCAGCACTGCTTGTGCCTGTGCTTGGCCACTTCGGCAAAGCCCAGTGAGACGAACAGCGCCTTGAGAGCCGCAATGCCCTTGAGATCCGGCGCCGTGTACTCGACGAACTCAAACCCGTCGGTGCCAAGGGGGTTGATGGTGTGAGTACGGGAAGAAGGGGTGGTCATAATGCGCTCCTTGCGATGAACTGATAACGAAACGGTTCACGCCGCAAGGGCTCGACAGGCAGCCCGCACGGCTTTGTTAACAACTTGTTTCATTAGAGTGGCGAGCGCAGGGAATGAGAAGGGGCGGCGTTCAGATAGTTTGGCGGGGATCTGCGGCAAAAAAATGTAAATTAAGTGTGACAACCATGTCACAGCCTTGCGCTGCGCTCCTTGGCGCCCCACAAGGCTGTCAGCTTTGCCTTACAGGTGCCAGGTTTTCACCCTGAGGTGGGGCAAGCGGGCCCGCGCCAGTTGCAGACGGCGGCGCGTCGGATTGATGAGCCAGGCCTCTTCCCCCAACGCCAGCAGCGGCAGATCGTGCAGGCTGTCGCTCAGGGTGAGCACGGCGTCCAGGGTGAGGAGCTCGGGCTGCAACTTGTGCCTGCCGTGGCAATAACAACGCGGCACCAGGCCACCGAGGCGATAGTGCATGCGTGAGCCCAGAATGCGATGGGGGAGCCTTGGCAGTTGACGATGGAGCTGGGCTCGTACCAGGGCGCGGGGGCTCGCGGAGATGACCCAGCAGCGGTGCCCCTCTCCCATCAAGAGGGCTCGCGCCTCCCGATACAGACCGGGCCGGGTCAGGCTGTACTGCCGTACCAGGGCGCGCCAGGCCAGGGGGGATAGCCCGAGGGTGATGGCCCACCAGATGAGTGCAATGCCGCGACTGCGCTGACCTGGCAGCAGATAGATCACGGCACCGAACGCCATCAGTGGCCACAGCAGCAGCGGCCAGATACGGCGGCGCAAGATGAAACGCAGCAACCCTGCATGGCTGTCATCCGGCGCCAGGGAGTCATCGAAGTCGGCCAGGACCCAGCCACGGGCTGGGACTCTGGCGGTTGCAGCGCTCATTCGGTGATCTCTGCGATGGCGGCATGCAACTCGGGCAGGAGGAACAGCGCCCCCTCATCGGGTGGACAGACGAGATCGAAGCTCTCACCTGCCAGGGTGAAGGCGAGGCGCCAGGCGTGCAGATAACCGCGATCCGCCGCCGTGCCGCCGTAGCGCTCATCCCCGAGGATGGGGGCACCCACGCTCTTCAAGGCCACCCGGATCTGATGGGTCTTGCCGGTCCGGGGCTTGATGCGATAAAGGCGCAGCCCCTCGCGCACCGAAACGGAGTCGAACCAGCTGATGGCCGGGTTATCCTGGGTGCGGCTCAGCATCCAGCTGCCGCCTCGCCCTTTCTCCATGTCCCCCTTCACCCAGCCCTGCTTCTTCTTCGGCTTGCGATCGGAGAGTGCCAGATACTGCTTGCTCACTTCCCGCGCCGCGAAAGCCATGCTGAGGGCGCGATTCGCTTCAGCGGTGCGGGCCAGCAGCACCAGCCCAGAGGTCATCTTGTCCAGTCGATGGACCGGATAGAGGTCAAGACCGGTATCCATTCTGACCCGATTGACGAGACCCGGCTCGCCGGCATCATCGTGCATGCCAATGCCCGGACGCTTGTTGATCACCATGAAATCTTTGTGCTGCAATTGTATCCGGTACATGTATAACCCTTTAGAATGTTATTTGTTAACAACTTGAATGCAGGCCTGCAGGCCATCTTCATGGATCCTCAGCACAAGAATCGCACGAATGAAAAAATGCCTGTTTTGGCTGTTGTTGCTTGGCATCACTTGCTTCTCGCCCCTCCAGGCCAGTGAACGGACACGTGATCTGCCGGAGAAGGTGGTATTGCAGTTGCGCTGGCTGCATCAGCCCCAGTTTGTGGGCTATCACATGGCCAAGGCCAAGGGGTATTACGCCGACGCCGGTCTGGATGTCGAGATAAGGCCAGGTGGCAAGGGAATAAGTCCGGTTCAGGAGGTGCTGGCCGGACGCGCCGACTTTGGCGTCGGCAACACCGAGGTGCTGACCCACTACGCCCAGGGCAAGCCGCTGCTGGCGCTGGCCAGCGTCTACCAGCACTCTCCCTCCATCTTCCTGGCACGCCGCGACAGCGGCATTCTCACCGTTGCGGACATGCGTGGCAAACGGATCATGATGTTTCCGGGTCATCAGGATGCCGAACTGCTGGCCACCCTCTACTATCAGGGGCTTCACGAGCGCCAGCTCATCCCGGTACCCACTTCGGTCAACATCGACGATCTGATCGCCGGCCGGATAGACATCTTCAACGCCTATCTGAGCAATGAGCCCTTCTATCTGGAAGAGCGCGGCATCTCGGTGTCCGTCATCAACCCTCGCAACTACGGCATCGATTTCTACAGCGACATTCTCTTCACCACCCAGGCACAGGAGCGGCTCAATCCGGAGCGGGTGGCACGTTTTCGTGCAGCCAGCCTCAAGGGATGGCGCTATGCCCTCACCCACCCCGAGGAAGCCATCGCCCTGCTGCGCACGGAGTATGGCGTCAACCGCAGCCAGGCCCACATGGAGTACGAGTTGCAGATGAGCAAGGAGATGATCCAGCCGCTCTATGTGGAGATCGGGTATATGAATCCGGATCGCTTCGCTCACATCATGCAGCAGCTGGTCGAGATAGGCCTCCTTGCCAAACCGGTCTCCCTGACCCGTTTCCTCTATCAGGTTCCCTCAGAACAGTGGATCTTCTGGCGTCCATGGTTCCTGCTGAGCCTGGGTGTTGGTGGTCTCATCCTGCTGCTCTCCCTCTATCTTCTGATGAGCAACAAGCGGCTCAACCAGGAAGTGGCCCTGCGCAAACAGCGAGAGCAGGAGATACTGCAACTGGCCCGCCTCGATCCCCTTACCGGACTGCCCAATCGCCTGAGCCTGATGGAGCAGTTGAAACACCAGGTGCAAAGCGACAATCCGGGCTGCCTGCTGTTTTGCGATCTCAATGACTTCAAGCGCATCAACGACAACTTCGGCCACAGCCAGGGGGATGCCATCCTCTGCCAGCTAGCCCGACGGATCCACGACGCCATCGGCCACCAGTGCTATTTTGCCCGCTTGGCGGGGGACGAGTTCATCCTGCTGCTGCCGGGCTACGATATCCGTCAGGCAGAGGAGGTCACCGCCGTGATCCGCCAGGCCATGCAGGCCCCCTTCGTGGTCAATGACCAGCCGATGCAGGTGGGCATCAGCATCGGCGTCAGCCACTACCAGCATGACTGGAGCCCGGAGCAGTGGCTCATCCAGGCCGACAGGGCCATGTATTGTGACAAGGGTGGCCGCGTCATCACGCTGGCGGAGCAGTCCGGCTGACTGGCTCATCTCCCGGCACACAGAGCCGATACCCCCATGAAACCAATAAACAAGAAGGCCACCCTAGGGGTGGCCTTCCTGCATTGCATGAGTCTGGCCGCTCTTACCCGAAGGTCTGCCCCAGGGATTTGAGCTGGCGAGCCTTGGTGAGCAGGATGTCGCTCGAGGCGTCCATGTCCTGCATCTTGTTGCTGTTGGTGTGGGAGTGCTGGGAGATGGCGTTGACGTTGCGGCTGATGTCCTCCACCACCGCCTGCTGCTCCTCTGCCGCCGTCGAGATCTGGGCCGAGAGGTCCACCACCCGTTCTATTTCCGCCAGCACCTGATGCAGGCTCTCTGATCCCTGGCGGGTCAGGGTCACGCAGGATTGGGTTTGTTGCAGGTTCTGCTGCATCATTCCCTTCCAGCCGTTCAGGGTACGCTGGATCTGGCCTATGCTGCTCTGGATCTGCTCGGTCGCCTTGTGGGTGCGCGTGGAGAGGGTTCGCACCTCGTCCGCCACCACCGCAAAGCCTCGCCCCTGCTCCCCTGCCCGCGCCGCCTCGATGGCGGCGTTGAGCGCCAGCAGATTGGTCTGATCCGCAATGCCCTGGATCTCGCTCATCAGCACACCGATGCGGTCCGACTCCTCCGCCAGTGCCACGGCGGCCGTGAAGGCATGCTCTGCCTGGGTGGCCAGCTCCGTCACCCTGTGCTGGGTATCTTCCAGCTGCTGATCGGTGTGTTGGCAGTGCGCCTTGGCCTGGGCTATCTGGTTGTCCGTCTCTAGGATATTGCGGGCAATCTCGTGGGCTGTCGCCGCCATCTCGGTGATGGCCGTCGCCACCTGCTGGGTCTGGACATCCTGTTCGGCGATGTCGGCGCTTGCCTCGCTGGAGGCTGTTTTCAGATGCACCGCGAGATCCTGCAGGGAGAGGGTCGCATCGTCCACTCGTCCAAGGACGGTGCGGATCCTGGCCTGCAACAGCTTGATGTGGAAGTCTGCAATGGCACTGGCATCCTCCCCCGAATAGATGAGCCGGGTCAGGCTGTCATATTCGTCCGCGAGCTGTCGCAGATAACGGGGGGTAGTGATGAGGGTGTCACGATAGATCAGGGCCAGCCACAAGAGAGGCAACAGGGTGAACAACGGCCCCCAGGGCCCCATCAGATAGCCCCCCCCCGCCAGCATCAGCAAGACACCGACGATGGCCAGCCCGTGGCGCATCGGGCGCAGGCTCAATCCGCCCTTTCGCTCCCCCCGCTCCACGCTCTTCAATCTGGCATAGGTGCGCCCGGCCACGGCTTTCATCTCCGGCGCGGCGCGACTGCGGACCGACTGGTAGCCATTGATCCGCCCCTGCTCGAAGATAGGGGTGACATAGGCATCCACCCAATAGTAACGCCCATCCTTGCAGCGGTTTTTCACCATGCCGCGCCAGGGTTTGCCCTGCTTGAGCTTGCCCCAGAGGTCAGCAAAGGCAGCCTTGGGCATGTCCGGGTGGCGAACCATGTTGTGGTGCTGGCCGATGAGCTCGGCCCGGCTGTACCCCGCTACCCGGCAGAAGTGATCATTGGCGTAGGTGATCACACCCTGCAGGTCCGTAGTGGAGACCAGCTGTTCATTGGCAGGAAAATCCACCTCTTCGTCGATGAGATGAACCTGGCTTTTCTTCATGGCGCACACCCCTTGTTTGATCACCCACTGAGCGCAGCCAAACGCCTACGGGCAAGCAACGCAGAGACCCAGTCGGGGAGGATGGCTGAGACACAATTTGCATCCTGTTTGACGCCGCGCAAGATTTTGACCCCAAAAGCCCAGGTTTGGCCAAAAAACACTCGGCATTTTCCCAGGTTCACCGCTCTCCCACACGATGCATCACACCAAAAAATGGTTCCAACGAGTCTGTGGTACTGGCATTGCCAGGGGTCCGTCAGGGGAGAGCACACTTGATACGACCTTGGACCTAAGCATAATTGACGTTAACGTAAACGTAGTGTGAGATGATACCGTTCACCCTACACATACAGCAGACACGCACCCCATGAAAGGAGTCACCATGTCCAACCTCTCCCCCTCGGCCGGCAGGCGTTTTCGCACGGCCCTGGCCAACGAAAAGCCCCTGCAGATTGTCGGCACCATCAATGCCTACATGGCGCTGATGGCAGAGCGCAGCGGCTTCCAGGCCCTCTATCTCTCCGGCGCCGGGGTGGCGAACGCCTCCTATGGCCTGCCGGATCTCGGCATGACCTCCATGAATGACGTGCTCATCGATGCCGAACGCATCACGGCTGCCACCCAGGTGCCACTCTTGGTGGACATCGACACCGGCTGGGGGGGCGCCTTCAACATCGCCCGCACTATCCGCGCCTTCGAGCGCGGCGGTGTGGCCGCCGTCCACATGGAAGATCAGGTGGCCCAGAAGCGTTGCGGCCACAGGCCCAACAAGGCCGTGGTCAGCGTCACCGAGATGGTGGACAGGATCAAGGCGGCGGTGGATGCCCGCCAGGACGAGAGTTTCGTCATCATGGCCCGCACCGACGCCCTGGCGGTGGAAGGGCTGGGCTCGGCCCTGGAGCGCGCCGCCGCCTATGTGGAGGCGGGCGCCGACATGATCTTCGCCGAAGCGGTCACCGAGCTCGAGCAGTACGACCGTTTCAGGCAGGCGGCCGGGGTGCCGATCCTCGCCAACATGACCGAGTTCGGCAAGACCGAGCTGTTTGACAAGGAGGCGCTCGCCGCCCACGGCGTGGACATGGTGCTCTACCCCCTGAGCGCCGCCCGCGCCGCCAACCAGGCCGCCCTCAACGTCTATCAGACGCTTCGCCGCGACGGCCACCAGCGCGCCGTGGTCGACACCATGCAGACCCGGGAGTCCCTCTACGATTTTCTCGGTTACCACCACTACGAGCAGACCCTGGACAGGCTGTTCACCCAGGATCTGTCGACCAAGGAATAAGACGGCGACCGGCCGCCTTATGCTGGCGGCTGGCGCATCAACGGACTGAATGAGGAAACATGTGATGAGCGCCCTGCCCGAAACCACCGGCTTCAAGCCCAAGAAATCCGTCGCCCTTTCCGGCACCGCCGCCGGCAATACCGCCCTGTGCACCGTGGGCCTCAGCGGCAACGATCTGCACTACCGTGGCTACGACATCCTGGACGTGGCCACCAGCTGCGAATTTGAAGAGATAGCCCACCTGCTGGTGCACGGCCATCTGCCCAATGTGGCGGAGCTCGCCGCCTACAAGGCCAAGCTCAAGGCCCTGCGCGGCCTGCCCACTGGGGTCAGGACCGCCCTGGAGCAGTTGCCTCCCTCCGCCCACCCCATGGACGTGATGCGCACCGCCGTCTCCGTGCTGGGGTGCCTGTCGCCGGAGAAGGACGATCACAACCACCCGGGCGCCCGGGACATCGCCGACAAGCTGATGGCCTGTCTCGGCTCCGTGTTGCTCTACTGGTACCACTTCAGTCACAACGGTAAACGCATCCATGTGGAGACCGACGACGACTCCATCGGCGGCCACTTCCTACACCTGCTGCACGGGCACAAGCCACGCGACTCCTGGGTTCGCGCCATGCACACCTCCCTCATCCTCTACGCCGAGCACGAGTTCAACGCCTCCACCTTCACCGGCCGCGTCATCGCCGGCACCGGCTCGGACATGTACTCCTGCATCACGGGAGCCATCGGTGCCCTGCGCGGGCCCAAGCACGGGGGCGCCAACGAGGTGGCTTTCGAGATCCAGAAGCGCTACGAGAACCCGGACGAGGCGGAGGCCGACATTCGCGCCCGCATCGAGAAGAAGGAGGTGGTCATCGGCTTCGGCCACCCGGTCTACACCGTCTCCGATCCCCGCAACAAGGTGATCAAGGAGGTGGCGCGCGCCCTCAGCCAGGAGCAGCACAACACCAAGATGTTCGATATCGCCGAGCGGCTGGAATCCACCATGTGGGAAGTCAAGAAGATGTTCCCGAACCTCGACTGGTTCAGCGCCGTCAGCTACCACATGATGGGGGTGCCCACCGCCATGTTCACCCCGCTGTTCGTCATCGCCCGCACCTCAGGCTGGTCGGCCCATGTCATCGAGCAGCGCATCGACGGCAAGATCATCCGCCCGAGCGCCAACTACGTCGGCCCGGAGGATCTCCAGTTCGTGCCGCTCAAGGAGCGCAAGTGATGATCAACACGCAATATCGCAAGCCCCTGCCCGGCACACAGCTCGACTACTTCGACGCCCGGGAGGCGGTCAACGCCATCGCCCCCGGCGCCTGGGACAGGCTCTCCTACACCGCCCGCGTCCATGCCGAGAACCTGGTTCGCAAATGCGATCCGGCCATCCTCGGCGAGTGCCTCGGCCAGATAGTGCACAACAAGCGCGATCGCGACTTTCCCTGGTTCCCGGCGCGGGTGGTGTGCCACGACATCCTGGGGCAGACCGCCCTGGTGGACCTCGCTGGCCTTCGCGACGCCATCGCCGAGCAGGGTGGCGATCCCGCCCTGGTGAACCCTGTGGTGCCGGTGCAGCTCATCGTCGACCATTCCCTCGCCGTGGAGTGCGGCGGCTTTGACCCCCAGGCGTTCGAGAAGAACCGCGCCATCGAGGATCGCCGCAACGAGGATCGCTTCCACTTCATCGACTGGACCAGGCAGGCGTTCAAGAACATCGAGGTGATCCCGCCTGGCAACGGCATCATGCACCAGATCAACCTGGAGAAGATGTCCCCCGTCATCCACGCCGATCGCGGTTTGGCCTACCCGGATACCTGCGTCGGCACCGACAGCCACACCCCCCACGTGGATGCCCTCGGCGTCATCGCGGTGGGGGTGGGCGGGCTGGAAGCCGAGAACGTGATGCTGGGGCGCGCCTCCTGGATGCGGCTGCCTTCGATCGTCGGCGTCGAGCTCTCCGGCAAGCCGCAGCCCGGCATCACCGCCACGGATCTGGTGCTGTCGCTCACCGAATTCCTGCGCCAGCAGAAGGTAGTCGGCGCCTACCTGGAGTTTCGTGGCGAGGGGGCCGCCGCCCTCACCCTCGGCGATCGGGCCACCATCTCCAACATGGCGCCGGAATATGGCGCTACCGCGGCCATGTTCTTCATCGACCAGCAGACCCTCGACTACCTCAAGCTCACCGGCCGTGACGACGAGCAGGTCAGGCTGGTGGAAACCTATGCCAGGGAGGCCGGTCTCTGGGCCGATGCCCTGGCGGGCGCCCAGTACGATCGGGTGCTGCACTTTGACTTGTCGAGCGTGGTGCGCACCCTGGCGGGCCCCTCCAACCCCCATCGCCGTCTGCCGGTCTCCGCCCTGGCGGAGCGCGGTATCGCGGTGGATCTGGACAAGGCTCGCGCCCAGGAGGCGGACGGCCTCTTGCCCGATGGCGCCGTCATCATCGCCGCCATCACCAGTTGCACCAACACCAGCAACCCGCGCAACGTGATTGCCGCAGGCCTGCTGGCCCGCAACGCCAACAAACTCGGTCTGGTGCGCAAGCCCTGGGTCAAGTCGTCGCTCGCGCCCGGCTCCAAGACAGTCGCCTTGTATCTGAAAGAGGCGGGACTGGACGACGAGCTTTCGCAACTCGGCTTCGGCGTGGTGGCCTTCGCCTGCACCACCTGCAACGGCATGTCCGGCGCGCTGGATCCCGCCATCCAGCAGGAGATCATCGAGCGGGATCTCTACGCCACGGCGGTGCTGTCCGGCAACCGCAACTTCGATGGCCGCATCCACCCCTATGCCAAGCAGGCGTTCCTCGCCTCCCCGCCCCTGGTGGTGGCCTACGCCATCGCAGGCACCATCCGCTTCGACATCGAGAAAGATGTGCTGGGGGTGGTTAACGGCAAGGAAGTGCGCCTCAAAGACATCTGGCCGTCTGATGAAGAGATCGACGCCGTGGTTCGCACGGCGGTCAAACCGTCCCAGTTCCGCCAGGTCTATATCCCGATGTTCACCATAGAGGAAGACCATGGCCCCAAGGTGGCGCCCCTGTACGACTGGCGTGCGCAAAGCACCTATATCCGTCGCCCGCCCTACTGGGAGGGGGCACTGGCGGGCGAGCGCACCCTGCGCGGCATGCGGCCCCTGGCGCTGTTGCCGGACAACATCACCACCGACCACCTCTCCCCTTCCAACGCCATCCTGCCCGGCAGCGCGGCGGGGGAATACCTGGCGAAGATGGGCCTGCCGGAGGAGGACTTCAACTCCTATGCGACCCACCGCGGCGATCACCTGACCGCCCAGCGCGCCACCTTCGCCAACCCCCAACTGGTCAACGAGATGGCGGTGGTCAACGGGGCGGTGAAGAAGGGATCCTTGGCCCGGGTCGAGCCGGAAGGCCGGGTCATGCGGATGTGGGAAGCCATCGAGACCTACATGGCGCGCAAGCAGCCCCTCATCATCGTGGCCGGTGCCGACTACGGTCAGGGCTCGTCCCGGGACTGGGCGGCCAAGGGGGTGCGCCTTGCCGGGGTGGAGGTGATCGCGGCGGAAGGCTTCGAGCGCATTCACCGCACCAACCTCATCGGTATGGGGGTGCTGCCGCTCGAGTTCAAACCGGGCACCACCCGCCTCACGCTGGGCCTCGATGGCACCGAGACCTATGACGTGGTGGGAGCACGCCAGCCGCGCACCGATCTCACTCTGGTGATCCGCCGTCGCAGCGGCGAAGTGATCCAGGTGCCCATGACCTGCCGCCTCGACACCGCCGAGGAGGTCTCGGTCTATGAGGCGGGCGGCGTGCTGCAACGCTTCGCCCAGGATTTCCTGGCGTCGACTGCGCAAAAGGCCGCAAGCTAAATCGCAACCCGCTCCGCCCCTTTGAAAAAGGGGAAGGCATAAGGCACCCTCTCTCTTTGGGAGAGGGTTGGGGTGAGGGGAAATCCCCCTCATCCGCCCTTCGGGCACCTTCTCCCAGAGGGAGCAGGATCCATGACTCTTTTCAGGACACTCTCTATGGCCCACATACCACAAGTCAGAATTCCGGCCACCTACCTTCGCGGCGGCACCAGCAAGGGGGTCTTCTTTCGCTTATCTGACCTGCCCGAGCGCTGCCAGCACCCGGGCCCGGCACGGGATGCCTTCTTCCTGCGGGTCATCGGCAGCCCCGACCCCTACGGCGCCCACATGGACGGCATGGGGGGGGCCACCTCCTCCACAGCCAAGTGCGTGATCCTCTCCAAAAGCCAGCAACCCGATCACGATGTGGACTACCTCTACGGCCAGGTCGCCATCGACAAGGCATTCGTGGACTGGAGCGGCAACTGCGGCAACCTCTCCACCGGCGCCGGGGCCTTCGCCATCCATGCCGGCCTGGTGGACCCGTCCCGCATCCCGGAGAGCGGCACCTGTGAGGTGCGGATCTGGCAGGCCAATATCAGCAAGACCATCCTCGCCCACGTGCCGGTGACGAACGGCCAGGTGCAGGAGACAGGCGATTTCGAGCTGGACGGGGTGACCTTCCCCGCCGCCGAGATCGTGCTGGAGTTTCTCGACCCGTCCGATGACGGGGAAGACGGCGGCGCCCTCTTCCCCACCGGCAATCTGGTGGACGATCTTGAGGTGCCCGCGTCTGTTGTAAAGAGCGGCGTACTGAAAGCCACCCTGCTCAGCGCCGGCATCCCCACGGTGTTCGTCAACGCCGAGGACATCGGTTATGAGGGCACCGAGCTGCGCGAGCAGATAAACACGGACCCCGAGGCCTTGGCACGCTTCGAGGCGATCCGGGTTGCCGGAGCCCTGCGCATGGGGCTCATCAAACGCCCCGAAGAGGCGGCCACTCGCCAGCACACCCCGAAAATTGCCTTCATCGCACCCGCCAAGGATTACCGCACCGCAAGCGGCAAGGAGATTATTGCTGGCGAGATCGATCTGTTGGTGCGGGCCCTCTCCATGGGCAAGCTGCACCACGCCATGATGGGCACCTGCGCCGTGGCCATCGGCACGGCGGCGGCCATTCCCGGCACCCTCGTCAATCTGGCCGCCGGGGGCGGCGAGCGCGAAGCGGTGCGCGTTGGTCACCCCTCCGGCACCCTGAGAGTCGGAGCCCAGGCAGAGCAGGTAGCGGGACAGTGGACGGTCACCAAGGCGGTGATGTCCCGCTCCGCCCGCATCCTGATGGAAGGCTGGGTGCGGGTCCCTGGAGATGCCTTCTAGCCCGCTGCGGCATCACACCGACCAGGCCAGCCAGACGAAAAGAGCCCCAAGGCGACTGCCTCAGGGCTCTTTTTTGGATGTTTCATGCTGTGAGAATCACATCATCATTGCGGTCTTGCCACACACTCCACCTTTCTTGGCACATTGTGCTTCGTGTCCCCGCCGATGAGCCGCTTGACCTGCCCGGGTGGGCAGCGACCGTCATCCACATAGGCGGTCTCCCCAAGGGGCAGCCTGCCTGGGGGCGGATCCTGACTCAGATAGGTAACGGGAATGGGCGCAGGCGCAAACCCACTGCACCCCGACATCAGGAGTGCGCCGCACCACAGAGCCAGCATGCCTCCCCTCTTTCCTGCAACCGCCATCGCTCACTCCCTGCCTCTGTCGGGGCACCGACCCGGCGCCCCTCGTTTCGGCAGTCTACCCAGGGATGGCGCCGAACCGACACCCGTCTCCGGCGCCGTTGTGACGATTCCAGACACAGGCAAAAAATCGGCTTTTCACGGCTTCGACCCGTAGTAGTGGGCCAGCAGGGCATCGGCCTCATCCACGGGGATCGCCATCTGCGGCCAGCGCGCGGCCTTCTCCCTGATGTCCCGCAGGCTCCCCAGCTCCGGGCGCAGTGCGCTGCCGAGGTGGCGGTTCAGGGCATCAAAGCGGGCGATCACCCCCTGTCGGCTGAAGTGACCGGGCGCCAGATCCAGTCGGTAGCCCTGAAACAGCCACTGGAGTCCCTGATAGACGGCGGGGTGGTAGACGCTGTGGTGATCCTCCTCCTCGAAGTAGCGGCTGGTGACGTGCAGGTTCGGGCCGGGCGCTGCCACCACCTGCCGGGCAAACTGCTGCAGGCGATCCCGGTGAAACTCGGAGCGCCCGAATCCCGGGGTGAAGGGGTTGTTGGCCACCGCCATGAACAGCGAGGAGGCGTGCCTGAGCGGCCCGGTCAACTCCGACGCGATGCGCTCGTAATTGCGGGGGTAATCGAACCAGAGGCTGGCGTCGATGGCGATCACCCCCTGGAACTGGCCGCCGTCTTGCGCCTGTGCATCGAGTGCCAGCAGGCCACCGAGGGAGTGACCCACCAGCAGGGCTGGCGCCCGGGTCCGAAACCTCTCCTCGATGAGGGGGTGCAGCTCCTCACTCAGATAGCGCAGGAACCGGGGCCCGCCCCCCGTCACGGCATAGCCGGGCCCCGCCGGTGCCCCATTTGGCAAGGTCATGGTGTGGCTCGGGGTGTAATCCCGCATCCGGTCGGTGTTGTGGACCGCGACGATGATGAGGGGGGGGATAGCCGGATTGAGCCCGGCCCGCAGGGCCCGGGTGATGCCGACAACCTCCAGCAGGCTCTTCTCCCCGTCGAGCAGATAGAGCACGGGGAACCGAGCCCCGGGCTCGCGTTCATATTCCCGGGGCAGGGAGACGCTGTATTGCCGCGTCTCCCCCAGCAGGGCCGAATGGTGGGTGAAGCGCTGGGCGTAGTGGAGCATGTCTGCCTGGGCAGAAGAGAGTGTGATCATGGTGAGCAGCAGGGTGATGAGTCTTGTCATGAGATGAACCAGGATTGTGTCGCCAGCCTTGGGGATCCCCCGTAGGACGGCGCACAGAGACGACAACAGGGCCCGCAGGCCCTGCTGTCGTCGGTCGTTACAGCTTGTAGGTGAAGCCTGCCATCAGGTTCGCCGGCTCGCCGTACATGTTGAAGGTGTTGGTGGAGCCGACCCGGTAGAAGTACTCCCGGTCGAGCAGGTTGTAGAGATTCAGGGTCGCCTGCATTCTGTCGTTGATCTCGTAACGCACCGCCGCATCGAACAGGGCATAGCCCCCCTGGTGGGTCTCGACCCCCTTCTGGTTGAAGCCGTAGTCGCTCACCGCCGTCATCCCGGCCCCGAGGTGCAGCCCCTGCACCCAGTCGGCCAGGTGGTAGTCGGTCCAGAGGGAGAGGGCGTGACGGGGAATGGTGTCGAATTTCGGGTTGTGATCCCCGGCCTTCTCCTCGATGTCGGTGAAGGTATAGCCGGCCATCACCATCCAGTTCTGGCTGAGATAGCCGCTCGCCTCCAGCTCCACCCCTTGCGTCTCCACCTTGCCGGTGGCCCAGTAGGTGTTGGTGATGGCAATGCCCTGATCGTCGTAGGCCTGGGCCGCGATGTTGTCGTCCTTCATCAGGAAGAGGGTCGCCCGGGTGTTGAGCAGGCCGTCACGCAGCGAGGACTTGATGCCGGTCTCCCACTGGCTGCCCTCCCGGGGCTTGAGCAGGTTGCCGCTCTCGTCCTGGCTGGTCTGGGGCTTGAACACCTTGGAGTAGCTGGCATACCAGGCGTGTTCGTCGCTCAGGTCATAGACGGCCCCCGCGTAGGGAGTGAGCTTGCCGTTGAACGCACTGGACTCGCCGCTCTGGGCTCCGGAACTCAGGGTCGTGCTGACGGCATCCAGATCGTACCAGGAGACGCGGGCCCCGGTGATCACCGCGAGCGGCTCCAGCAGACGCCAGGTCACCTTGCCATACAGACCGAGCTCCGACTGCTCCTCATGGTCATTCTTGGTGTAGCTGTAGTCCGGCTTGGCGACCCGGGTCGGGTCGAAATCGAACACATTGATCTTGCCGAGGTTGCGGTTGGTGTAGGTCTGGATGTCCGACTCGTAGCGCTTGTAGTCGGAGCCCAGCACAAACTCGCTCTTGTGCCCCAACAGATCGAACATCTGACTGTAGTTGGCATCGAAGGCCATGTTCTTCTGCTGGTTCCCCTGGCCGTTGAACATCAGCCCGGTGTTGCCCGCCGCGTCCACGGGGCCGTTGGTGAAGGTCTGCTCCAGCCGCATGTCGTGATCCATGTAGCGGGCCGAGACCTGACCCACCCCGCCGTTGGCAAAGGCGTGTTGCAGCGAGGCCCCCACATCCGTGGTGTCGGCGTCGAAGAAGTCTTCAGCCGACCCCAGGTAGGTGCTGCGGCCGATGTCGAGCAGGGAGCCGTCCTTGTACGCCGGCAGGCCGTTGGTGGGCAGGATGTCCTTGGTCTGGTGCAGGGCGTAGACGGAGAGGCGGGTGCGATCCGAGAGATCGAACTCCAGGGTGCCGTAGTAGGTACCGTTGTCGTTGTTGTTGTAGTCCACCTGGTTCTTGATGTCGGCGTTGGCCACCACGACGCGACCGCGCAGGGAACCCTCGTCGTTGAGTGCGCCCCCCATGTCCGCCTCCAGGTAATGCCTGTCCCAGCTGCCATAGCGCGCCGTGACCGAGCCCTTGAAGGCGTCGGTCGGACGCTTGAGCACCATGTTGATCACGCCCCCCAGCTCGCTGGTGCTGTTGAAGAGGCCGGAGGGGCCCCGCATGATCTCCACCCGATCCACCGCCGCCAGCGACGGCAGGGTGCCGTACTTGCTCTGCATGGGCGATGGCAGGCCGTTGAGGTTCACCTCGTCGTACTCATAGCCGCGGGAGAAGATGGAGGAGCGACCGCTGTCATTGACCAGGGTGCGCAGACCCGGCGTGAACTTGGCCAGATCGTCAACCGCCACGAAGTTGCGCTCCTCGATGTAGTCGTTGGTCAACACGGTGATCGACTGGGGGATGTCTTTGAGGGCCGCCGGCGTCTTGGTGCCGACGGTGGCCGAGTCGACCCCATAGCCTCCCGTCTCCTCCGACGGCGACATCCCGTAGAGTGGATTGCCATAGACGACCAGGGTTTCGTCCGGCTTGATGTCCGGTGTGTGTGCCCCTGCCGGGGCGGCAAAGGTGACGGCCAGAGCGGCAGAGATGGCCAGAGCCAGCGGGCTTCGCGCTTTATCCTTCAAGACAACCATAGTAAGAGTGACCTCAAGATAGAGATGATAATCATTTTCATTTGATTTTCCGGGGGCTAATATATCACTCCATCTTCCGCCGCAGTTTTGCGGTGTGGTCATTTCACTCTTCGACATGGTCAAATTGCACATGACTGACACAGTGGCAAGGGACACCAGCGCACGCCAGCGGGGGCGCTTCACCGGCAGGGTGGAGAACCTGGTGATCCAGGAGGGTCTTCGCTTTCACAACAAGGACATCGTTCACAAGGCAGACTTCGCCACCGAGCGGGAGTTGCCGCCGCAGTTGATCATCGCCATTCCCCTCGAGAGCCGGGCCCTGATGACCTATGGCGCCACTCACAGGCTCAAGGGGGGTCGCTTCCATGAGTCCGACCCCATAGTGGCAACCGCCATCCTCTATACCGAGCCCGACATCGTGCAGGGGGCGGCCAAAGCCCAGGTGCGCAGCCGCAGCATCGTCCTCTCCCTGGACCACACCTGGCTCGCCCACAACCTGGCACAGGCGCATCGCAAGGCTTTCGCACAGACCTTCAGCCGCCATCTGAGCCGCGTCGACTGGACCCTGCCCACGGCGCTTGGACAGATTGCGGAAGCGCTCAATCTCACCAGCAGCCAGAACGCCTCCGAGATGCTGATGCGCAAGGCCTTTGCCCTCAGTGTCTGGGAGAGCCTGATGACCCACCTCCAGCAGGCCGCCTCCCCCTGCTGCCAGCGCCAGAACGAGCAACCGACGCGCCTCAAGATGCTGCTCAGAGATGAAAAAGTGGACGAGATGACCCTGACCGAGATCGCGGCCACCCTCGGCATGAGCGTCTCCACCTTGCAGCGAGCCGCAAAAAAAGAGCTGGGCATGAGCCTGCAGCGCTACCTTCGCCAGCGAAAGCTGCAAGAAGCGCGGGCCAGGCTGGAGGCGCGCAGCCTCTCTCTGCAAGGGGCCGCCGCCCACGCCGGCTATGACCATGTGGCCAATTTCATCACGGCGTTTAGAAAGCAGTTCGGCTTCTCGCCGACGCGGATCGCCAGACAGGGTAAAGTGTAGGAGCTGGCGCTCTCTGCAACGCCTTGAGCCTCCTTGTTCATGCGCAATACATCTTTGTTCTGGGATAGTAGGCACCACGCAGGTGGGGTGGCGCTTGAAATCAGCGCTCGTCATCCACACATTCAGTGCATACAATGCGTTAACGAAGCACAACTGGTCGCTTCACCCCGGAAATCAAGAGGACATCAAGATGGATACCCGTTCTATCTACACTGGCACCCAGGGTGCCGTGCGCGACACCAACAAGGTGCTGCGCAACACCTACATGCTGCTCTCCCTCACTCTTGGCTTCTCAGCCGTGGTAGCCGGGGTAGCGACCGTCATGAACATGCCGCCCCTGCACTGGGCCGTGTTCCTCATCGGTGTCTACGGCCTGATGTTCCTGACCGAGAAGAACCGTGACAACGGCATGGGGCTGGTGTTCACCTTCGCCCTGACCGGCCTGCTGGGCTATAGCCTCGGCCCCATCATCAACATGTACATGAACAATGGCGGCGGCGAGATCGTGATGACGGCGCTGGGCGGTACTGCGCTCACCTTCTTCGGCCTGTCTGCCTATGCCCTGACCACCAAGCGGGATCTTTCCTTCCTCGGCGGCATGCTGTTCGTCGGGTTCTGGGTACTGCTGGTAGCCATGGTTGCCAATATCTTCCTGCAGATGAGCGCCCTGAGCCTGGCCCTGTCCGCCATGTTCATGCTCTTCTCCTCCGGCGCCATCCTGCTGACCACCCAGCAGATCGTGCGCGGCGGCGAGACCAACTACATCTCTGCCACCGTCACCCTGTATGTCTCCATCTACAACATCTTCCTGAGCCTGCTGAGCCTGCTTGGCGGCAACCGCAACTGATGGATGCTTAAGATGCACAAGACCCCGCTTCGGCGGGGTTTTTATTGGCGCCCATTCCTGTCAGGATAAGTTGCAAATCAAGGATATGAAGCGAAGTGGCCCTGATCCAAATCAGGGCCGTTTCGTTATCGACAGGTTATGCTGTCACTTTCGTTTCGCTCAAGGGTTGCCTTCATCCCATGCCCATGGACTTCTCAGGTTTATTGCGCCGTCTGCTGACCGACAGCCACATCTATTTCGCCCTCAAGGTCCTGCTCGCCATCGCGGGGCTGCTCGCCTTCGCGCTGGCTACCGGTGACATCCAGCTCACCGTGCTGCTCTCCCTCGGGGTGGTGGCCGGTGCCATCGCCGAGACCGACGACAGCCTCTGGGGCCGGGTCAAGAACCTCGCCATGACCCTGCTCTGCTTCCTGTTCGCCTCATTGTGCGTGCAGTATCTCTTCCCCACCCCCTGGCTCTTTGCCATCGGGCTCGCGGGCTCCACCTTTATCTTCGTCATGGTGGGTGCCCTCGGCCAGCGCTACGCCACCATCAGCTTTGGTTCCCTGCTGATTGCCATCTACACCATGCTGGGGGCAGCCAAGGCGCCGGATCTGCTCTATCAGCCGCTGGCCCTGTGCGCCGGGGCCCTCTGGTACGGCCTGGTGTCCCTGGTCTGGCTCTGGCTGCTGCCCTACAAGACCCTGCACGAGCAACTGGCCCAGAGCTACTTCGCCCTCGCCCGCTATTTGCAGGAGAAATCCCGCTTCTTCCCGGCCGACGAACACGGCGCCCAGGCCATCCGCCACAATCTGGCCCAGCTCAACATCAACCTGGTCAATGCCCTGAACCAGGCCAAGACGGCGCTCAATGCCCGTCTTCATGCCCCCGGCCGCCACGGGGTTGCCCCCGAGCTCGCGGGCCTGCTGCGCCTCTACCTGCTTGCCCTGGAGATCCAGGAGCGGGCCACCTCCAGCCACTACCCCTACAGCAAGCTGGAAGCGGAGCTCAAGCAGGGCATCGTCCTCGACGGCTTCCAGGAGGTGCTGTCACAGCTTGCCGACGCCTGTCAGCAGCTCGGCTACGCCATCCTGGTGCACAAGCCCTACACCCACCACAAACGCATTCACTGGACCCTGGAGGCCCTCGGCGATCAGCTGGAGTTCACCCACCTCAAGCAGCACTACCCCAAGACCCTGCTGACACCGATGAAGTTCCTGCGTCGCAACCTGGCCAGCATCAACCAGTTGCTGCAAAGCGCCGAAGAGCTGCAAAACCCCGCCGCGCCGCCCACCAGCCTGCCTCCCCTGGCACGGCCGGTCGCCCTGCCCTTGCTGGCATTGCTCAGGCAGCACCTGACCCCGAACTCCATGGTGTTTCGCCATGCCCTGCGGCTCTCCCTCGGGCTGGTCGTGGGCTATGGCATTCTACAGGCGTTTCACCTGGACAAGGGGTACTGGATCCTGCTCACCGTATTGTTCGTCTGCCAGCCGAGCTACAGCGCCACCCGCCGTCGTCTGGTGCAGCGGATGCTCGGCACCTTTGCCGGTATCCTCATCGGCGTGCCCGTGCTCTGGTTCTTCCCCGAGCTGCACCTGCAACTGGGGATCATGGGGCTTGCCGCCTTCCTGTTTTTCACCCAGGTGCGTAGCAACTACAGCGCCGCCGTCTGCTTCATCACCCTCTACGTGCTGATGGCGTTCAACCTGCTGGATGGCATCGGCTTCGCCATCCTGGGACCCCGCCTGCTCGATACCCTGCTCGGCTGCCTGCTCTCCTACGCCCTGGTGGCCTGGCTCTGGCCCGACTGGCAATACAAGCGGTTGCCAACCCTTATCGCCAACTCCCTGTCCGCCAATGCGAAGTACCTCTCGGCGGTTCTCGCCAGCCTGCATCGCCAGCGGGATGAATCCCTGGACTACCGGGTAGCCCGCAAGTGTGCCCACCTCGCCGACAGCGAGCTGGCCATGGCCTGGCAGAGCATGCTGGTGGAGCCGAGCAAGCGCCGCCGCTTCCTGGATCTCTGTTTCACTCTCACCTGGCGCAACCATGCCCTGCTCTCCTATATCTCGGCACTCGGGGCTCATCGCGACAAACTCGAGCCCATCGAGGGGCTGGAGGAGATAAGCCGCCACATCAGCCAGACCCTGGAGCAGGCCGCCGGTCACCTGGCGGGGGAGATGCCGACGCCGCTCGCGGGAGCCTGTCCGGCCATCGCTCCGGAGAGCAGCGAGGAGCAACTGATGCTGAGCCAGCAGCTCACCCTCATCAGCCAGTTGGCAGACGAACTGCTGATGCTCGCCAACGATGGCCAGTTGCTGACAGGTCAGGGCCGGACCTAGCCAGCCATAGCCGCCGGGCCAGTCCCGCCCGAGGCAGGCGCCAAGCGCCGCCCCGGTTGCCGGACGGGACGCAAGGCGCTACCATGCCCGCCCCATTGAGATAGCCTTTTCGAGGAAGCGTCATGTCCGAGCCACACCATTTGCAGTTCAACGGCCAACTCATCGAGACCGATGCCCAGGGCTATCTGCGCCACAGCGAGCAATGGAGCGAGGCGCTGGCCCTGATGCTGGCCGAGAAAGAGGGGATTGTGCTGGAGGATCCGCACTGGGAAGTGGTGCGTTTCGTACGGGCCTTCTATCTGGAGTTCAACACCTCCCCCGCCATCCGCGCCCTGGTCAAGGCGATGGAAAAGCAGTACGGCCCAGAGAAGGGCAACAGCCGCTACCTCTACAAGTTGTTCCCGGAAGGCCCCGCCAAGCAAGCCACCAAGATCGCAGGCCTCCCCAAGCCGGTGAAGTGCATCTAGGCCTTCTCTGCAGCCCGATAGCCACACGGCCTCCCCCGTGTTGGACACAAAAAAAGACCGCGCCCATGTTGCCATGAGGCGCGGTCTTTTCATTTCATCATGCTGTCAGGGGTTGTAGGCCACCACGGAGCCGCTCAAGCCCGTCATCTGGCTGATCCGGCTCTGCATGCCCTGCAACTTGGCCTTGGAGACATCCGGCCCGATGAAGACCCGGTTGATCTGCCCCTGCACCGGAGTTCTCGGCGACGTCTGGGCCGAGTAGCCCGCCGCCCTCAGCTTGCTCACCAGGGCATTGACGCTGTCTGCATTCTTGAAGGCGCCAAGCTGCAGGATCCAGCTCCCCTGAGCCGGGGCTGCTGCCGGTGCCGTAGTCGGCTGGGCCATCTTGCTCGCGATGAGATCATCCATGGTCTTGATCTGGCCCGCCTGTGGCTTGGCCTCCACCGGTTTTTGCACCTCTACCGGCTTGGTTGGCACCGGCTTGGGTTTGGGCTGCTCCACCGGTTTCTTGGCGATCACTTCCGGCTTGGGCTCGGGTTTGGGCTGGGGCTTGGGTTGCGCCACGGCCTGTACCGGCTGCTGCTGGGTGATGGGAGCCTGACTGGCTCCCGCTGGATTGGCTCCCCCCTGATTGGCCAGGGTCACGGTATCGCCAATCTCCTCTACCTGCCACTGGGTCGCGGCAGAGGCCTGCTGCTGACTCGCCAGATGCTCGGCCGGCAGGGTGCTCGCCGCCGAGACCTGAAGCGCAGGTTTGGCGGGCTCGAGCTCCGGACGCAGGGGGATCTTGGCGAAGGCCTCGTCCTTTTGCTCCAGCTTGTTGCCGTCCATCAGGTCCGGCAGAAAGATGACCACCAGGGCGACCAGGATGACGGTCCCCACCAATCTGTTTTGAAACTTCGAAGCCAAGTTAATTTCCACCCATGTTACTTAGGATCCATTGCAATCTTGCACACTTCGCAAAGAACGCCTCCCCTCACGCCGGCTGGCGAAGCCGGGTCCCTCGCCACCCACTTGGCCTGAAAGGGGATTATCCAGTGCAAAACCCGGCCCGTCGTCACGATGACGGAGCCAGGGGAGCGAACGGCTCAGACCGCGCCCAGAGCCAGCACGTCGGCGACAGTGTAAAACGAGCCGAACACAATGACCATATCGTCAGGACTCGATGCGGCCAAGGCGGCGCCGTAGGCATCCCCCACGCAGGCAAAGGTGAGCGCCGCGCCCCGGCCGCTGCCAAGGGCCGTCGCCAACTGGTCGGCCGTGGCCGCGCGCGGGCCGTGGAGGCTTGCCAGGAACCACTTGTCAATCAGACCGTCAAGCTCGGCCAGCGACCCCGCCATGTCCTTGTCCTTGAGCATGCCAACCACGGCGCGGCGCTTGCCCTTGCCGGGGAGCTGGCGCAACTGGCTGGCGAGATAGGCGGCAGAGTGGGGATTGTGGGCCACGTCGACGATGACCAGCGGCGAGGTTTGCAACTGCTGCATCCGGCCAGCAAGGCGGGCATTGGCCAGGCCGTCGCGGATGGCGGACTCCGCCAATGGCAGACCGAGGGACTCCAGGGCCGCCAGCACGGTGACCGCATTCATCAGCGGCAGGGCCGGTTTGGGCAATCCCGACCAGTGGTGCAGGCCGTGATAATCCCAGTCACCTTCATGCTCGTCACCACGAAAATCGATGCCGACCTGACGCAGGCAGGCGCCGAGGCGCGCCGCTTCGCTTGCAATGGTCGACGGCGGATTGGGCTCCCCGCTGATGGCGGGTTTACCTTTGCGATAGACGCCAGCCTTCTCCACTGCCACCGCCTCCCGGGTATCCCCGAGCCAGTCGCAGTGATCCAGGGCAATGGAGGTGATCAGGGCGACGTCCGATTCCACCACATTGGTGGCGTCGAGCCGCCCCCCCAGCCCCACTTCCAGCAAGAGCACATCGGGCGCGGCGCGACGAAACAGCCACAGACCCGCCAGGGTGGCGAACTCGAAGAAGGTGAGGGCGATGTCGCCCCGGGCGGCTTCCACCTCGGCAAAGGCCGCGCAGTGATCGCCATCGGCCAGCTCCTGGCCATTGACGCGCACCCGTTCGGTAAAGCGCAGCAGATGGGGTGAGGAGTAAACACCGACCCGGTAGCCGGCGGCCATCAGGATGCTGGCCGCCATGGCGCAGGAGGAGCCCTTGCCGTTGGTGCCCGCCACCGTGATCACCTTGAACGGCAGTTCGGTGAGGCCCATGCGGCGGGCAACCGTGCCGACCCGCTCCAGCCCCATGTCGATGTTGGCTGGGTGGATCTGCTCCAAATAAGAAAGCCAGTCGACCAGCGACCGGCTTTGGGATTGTTGCATGTGTGAACTCATCTTCAGTCTTCGATAACCTGAGTGTTCATCAGCTTGGCCAGCAGACCGGCCAGACGGTTGCGCATTTCGCGCCTGTCGATGATGAGATCGATGGCGCCCTTCTCCAGCAGGAACTCGGAGCGCTGGAAGCCTTCCGGCAGTTTCTCGCGCACGGTCTGCTCGATGACGCGGGGGCCGGCAAAGCCGATCAACGCCTTGGGTTCGCCTACGTTGATGTCACCCAGCATGGCCAGACTCGCGGAGACGCCACCCATGGTGGGGTCGGTCAGCACGGAGATGAAGGGCAGGCCCGCCTTGGTGAGGCGATCTAGGGCCGCACTGGTCTTCGCCATCTGCATCAGGGAGAACAGGGCTTCCTGCATCCGCGCACCACCGGAGGTGGAGAAGCAGACCAGACCGCGGCCCTCCTTGATGCTCTCCTCGACGGCGCGCACGAAGCGGGCACCGACCACGGAGGACATGGAGCCCCCGATGAAGGAGAACTCGAATGAACAGGCGACGACCGGTACCCCCTTGAGGGTCCCCTTCATCACCACCAGCGCATCCTTCTCGCCCGTCTCTTTCTGGGCGGCAGACAAACGATCCTTGTAGCGCTTGGAATCCTTGAATTTCAGGATGTCTTGCGGCTCCAGCTCGGCCGCGACTTCGCTGCGTCCCTCGGCGTCGAGGAAGCTCTCGAGACGGGCACGTGCGCTGATGCGCATATGATGGTCACACTTGGGGCACACTTCGAGATTGCGCTCCAGCTCTGCCCGGTAGAGCACCTGTTCGCAAGCAGTACACTTGGTCCACACCCCTTCCGGAATGTTGTGACGACGCGGTGTGGTGATCTTGCTCTTGGGAAGGATCTTCTCAAGCCAGCTCATGGAATTCCTTAATGCATTTGTGCCTGACAAAACACATCGAGCCTTGATTGTTCAATGACTTAACGGCTCGATGGCAATAAACGACGGATCATTAAACCACAAATTTTCGGGCCCAGTTACTAAAAACTGGTCGTACCCGGTGCCGAGTCCGGCAGCCACAGCGGACCGAGAGGCGGCCGGGGCAACCCGAATTCGGCCGGGTAATCCACATCCACCAGATAGAGGCCGCCCGCCTTGGCGGTCGGGCCCGCCAGGTTGCGATCCTTCGCCGCCAGCACCTCGGCAATCCACTCCACCGGTTGAAGCCCCTGCCCCACCAGCAGCAGGGAGCCGGTGATGTTGCGCACCATGTGATGCAGGAAGGCGTTGGCCTTGATGTCGAGCACGATGTAGGGGCCGGAACGGCTGACACACAGGTGGGTCACATTGCGCCAGGGGGTGTTGGACTGACAGGCGACAGCCCGGAAGGTGCTGAAGTCGTGCTCCCCCAGCAGGCTCTGACCGGCCTGATGCATCAGCGTCGCATCGATGGCTTCGTGGTAGTGGCTGACGCCTTGGCCCAGGATCGCCGGGCGGTAGTTGTGGTTGTAGATGACGTAACGGTAGCGACGGGCGGTGGCGCTGAAGCGGGCATGGAAATGCTCGTCCACCTCCCTGACCCAGCGCACGGCGATGTCTGGGGGCAGGTTGGAGTTGAGCCCCAGGGTCCAGGCGCCTTCTGCGCGGTTCGACTCGGTATCGAAGTGGATCACCTGGCCGGTGGCATGCACCCCCGCATCGGTGCGACCGGCACACTGGATGGAGACGGGGTGGTTGGCGATGCGGCTAAGGGCTTTTTCCAGCTCCTCCTGAACGCTGATCACTTCGCGCTGGCGCTGCCAGCCGAAGTACCGGCTGCCGTCATATTCAATACCAAGGGCAATTCGCATGGGTAACGGTGTCTTCTGATGAAAGGATGCAGTGAAAGAAACGGAGCGGATTATACGCGCTCGGGCTCAAAAGTCCCAGACCGGGCGAGGCCGCGGTGCGGGGCCCCCAAAGAGAGAGGGCAGCCCACGGGCTGCCCTCTCTGGTGCATGGATGACAAGGGCCTGCCTAGCCCAGGCGCTTGAGCAGCTTCTGCGCCTCACTGCGCTGGTGCTCGCTGCCCTGGGCCACCGCCTCTTCCAGCAGCTCACGGGCGCTCTCCTTGTCGTCGATCTCGAGGTAGGCCCGGGCCAGATCCAGCTTGGCCCCCACCCCGCCGTCATCGGCATCCACATCAAAGCCGTTGGACTCCGGCAGCACCTCGGGGAAACCGTCCAGCCCCACATCCAGGGAGAAGCCCTGATAGGGTTCCTGCTCCGTGCTGCTGGCATCGGCATCGGCCAGCAGCTTGTCGATTTCAACGAAGTCGCTGTCTTGCACCTGCTCGCGGGGTTTCACCTCCCCCTGATGGGACTCCACCTCGGCGAAGGCATCCTCGAAGTCCGCCAGGGCCAGCTCGCTGGGATCCCACTCGGACGCCGCCGGCTTGGTGGGCTCCAGCCCGAGCTCGGCCAGCATGTCGTCCACATCGTCCTTACCAAACCCCGTCTCGTCGATGTGCGGCGCCTTGGCGGCAAGCTCATCGTCGGTCGGCTCGCCAAACCCGGTCTCTAGATCGCTCAGATCGAAGTTGGCCAGTGTCTCGTCACGCTGGCTGCGGCTCTCCTCCTGGGCCTGGGCCAGATCCGCTTCCAGATCCGCGTCCAGCTCGGCAAACAGGGCGGCCTGCAGCTCCTCCTCGGTCATGATCTCGTCATGACCACGGGCAGAGGAGGCGGGCTCGTCGGAGAGATCGAGTTCCGGCACCACGGGCAGATCGAAGTCACCCTCGTGGGCCAGATCCAGCTCGGGCACCAGATCCGGATCCCGGTTCGCCGTCGTCACCGCAGGTTCCACATCAAAGGCGGAGAGCGCCGTCTCGTCATCCCGGAAGATGACATCGGCGGCAGCACTGGCACCATCTTGCTTCCTGCTCACTTCCGGCTCGTTGAGATCCGGCATGCCATGGAGGGGCTCGTCATCCGCGATGCCCACCGTCATCAACTGCTCAAACTCGCTGTTCTCGTCTCCCATGACCATGGAGGTCGACTCGGAGAGGCTCTTCTCCTGCTCTTCCAGCTCGCGGCGGGCACGAGCACGCAGCCAGAGCGTGACCAGGGCAAGCACCAGGAGTACCGGCAGCAGGATGATCATGGCGAGATTGAGCGGCGAAGAGAGCAGCTCCATCAACCAGCTCTGTTTGGGCACCGGCGCCACCACGGGAGGCGTCGGATTGGCCTTGAGTTCCGCCACCTCTTTTTGCAGGGCGGTCTGATCCTGCAACTGGGCCTTGAGGGTCTCCACCTCTTCGGTCAGGGCTTGCAGGCGCAGCTTGAGCCTGTGGTTCATCTCGGTGACCTGGCCGAGCTGGGCGTTGGCATCTTCCAGAGCCAGCGCCATCTCGGTGGAGGGTTTGCCCACCGCAGTGGCGGGCAGGGGCGCCGGCGCCGTGCTGGCGGCGCTGCTCGCAGCAGCGCTCACCACCACGGGGGGGGAGACAGCCGCCTTGGCGGTCTCCTTCACCTCGGGGGCAGGAGCCGTCGCCTTGGGTGCCGCCGGGATCGGCGCCGCCTTGGGCGGTGTATTCTTGGCCACCACAGCCGGCTTGGCCGGAGCAGGCTTGCTCGCCACCGGCTGGGCGACATGGGATTGCTTGTTGGCCAGGTATTTGGGGCTCAGCCCCTTCCAGCTCGCGTTGTCGCTGTTGAAGCGACGGCGTGCTTCGGCATCCGTGATGCGCCCCGCCTCTGCGGCGGTGGGCAGCAGGATGTGGGAACCCACCAGAATATGGTTGATGTTGCCGTCTGCGAAGCTTCGGGGGTTCTTGTCATAGATGGCCACCATGGTCTGGTAGACGCTTACCCGGTTGGAAGGGCGATGCTTGCTCGCCAGACTCCAGAGGGTATCGGTGGGACGCACGGGACCATAACTGCCAGCCGACGCAGCAGGCACCTGACGCACGATGGGCTCGGCTCTGGGCAGGGTGACGGGCGCCACGGGCTGGGCCCGGGGCTCTGGTTGCACCGCGGGGGGCGGTGAGCCATCCGGTCCCTTGAGTTCGACAAAGAAGGGTTCTCGCGCCCCCTCTTCGGCCTGAACCGTGCCCAGAAGCCCCAATGCGAGTAGCGTTGCCAGCGTTATGCGGGAATGTCCCATATTCGTTCCTTCGTATGACGGCCCTATCACATTGAAAAATCTGGATAGTTACCCCAAAACAATCGGCTCAATATAAATCAGGCGCCGGTCTCAAGCCAGCGATCCGACATATTTCGCGCCCGGCGGCGACCAGAAAGCAGCCCCAGACGCGAACCAGAGTGTAGAAAAAAACCTAGTCCACTGATATCACACGGTATTCCAAAAACCGGAGAGTGGGTTCCCGGTCACATACCGGGGCCAGGGCGCCCACATCAAGGCGGGGTTCCCTCCCCGCCCGGGGCCGACATCCGGCCTCAGAGGTAGTCGCGTACCAGCAGTTCGGCAATCTGCACGCTGTTGGTTGCCGCGCCCTTACGAACGTTATCGGCCACGATCCACATATTGATACCACTCGGATGAGAAATATCCTGGCGTACCCGCCCGACCATCACATCATCCTGACCGGTGGCATCGCGCACCGGGGTCGGGTAGTCCCCTTCATCATCAAACAGGGTGACGCCCGGGGCATTGCGCAGCAGCTCCTTGACCTGCTCGGCGTCCAGCGGCTGATGCAGCTCCACATGGACCGCCTCGGCGTGACCGTAGAAGACCGGTACCCGCACGCAGGTGGGGTTCACGGCGATGCTGGCATCCCCCAGAATTTTCTGGGTCTCCCACACCATCTTCATCTCTTCTCGGGTATAGCCGTTGTCGGTGAAGGCATCGATCTGCGGGATCAGGTTGAAGGCGATCTGCTGCGGATAGAGGGTCGGCTCCACCGGACGGCCGTTGAGCAGGTGGGCGGTCTGGCCCGCCAGCTCGCTCACCCCTTCCTTGCCGGAACCGGAGACGGACTGGTAGGTCGCCACGTTGATGCGACTGATGCCTACCTCATCGTGCAGGGGCTTGAGGGCCACCAGCATCTGGATGGTGGAGCAGTTGGGGTTGGCGATGATGTTGCGGTTGCGAAAATCGGCCAGCGCGTCCGGGTTCACTTCCGGAATGACCAGGGGAATGTCCTCGTCGTAGCGGAAGCAGGAGGTGTTGTCGATGACGATGCAGCCGTGCTCGGCGGCGATGGGCGCCCATTTGGCCGAGACCTCGGCACCGGCGGAGAAGAGTGCGATCTCCACCTGGCTCCAGTCAAAGGCCTCCACATCAAGGATGTCGACGTTCTTGCCGCCAAAACGCACCGTGTCCCCAGCGCTGCGACTGGAGGCGAGCGGATAGAGGGTCGCTACCGGGAAGGCGCGCTCCTCCAGGATCTCGATCATGGCCTGACCCACGGCGCCGCTGGCACCCAATACCGCTACGTTGAATTGCTGACTCACTGATCTGTTCTCCTGTGATGCGGCCCGTCGGGGCCGGGCATGAGGGCCCCGGCTGGCACGCGTATCGGTTTGATGACAGGCCCGCCATGATGCCGGGCCGGGGGGAAGCGCCGCCTGGGCAAGCCCCTCCCCTTGTTGAAATCGGGTTTATTGCTTCGAGACGGCAAAACCCAGTCGGGCCAGTCTGTCGTCGGCGAAGGGCCCTTTCAGTTGCAAGGCGCCCAATTCGCGCCGCTCGGGGTAGCGCTTGCGCTGCTCATCGAAGCTGCCGGGCAGCCCGATCCGGTTGCGAAAACGGGCGTCGTCACGGCGCACGTCATAAACAAGGTGGACAAGCTGCTTGATGAGCGCCTGATCCGCCGGCTGCCCCGGCGTCAGCTCGCGCACCTCTGGGGCAGGCAGCAGGGATTGCAGATCCTGGCGCGGGGTGCGCCCCAGTTGCCGGCACAGCGCCTCATAGAGCATCCAGGTGCCACGGGCCTTGCCTTCCAGGCTGTAACCGGCGATGTGCGGGGTGGCCAGCTCGGTATGGGGCACCAGTTCATTGAGGGGCTCCGGCTCTCCTTCCCACACGTCCATCACCAGCCGCAGGGGATGGGGTCCCTGCTGGCGGACAAGCAGGGCACGGTTGTCCCACACCTCGCCGCGGGATGCGTTGATGAGGATCTGCCCGGCCGGACGCTCGGCGATCTCCTCGGCTCCCAGCAGGTGGAAGGTGGCCTCATCCCCTTCACGAAGATAGGGGACATGGAAGCTGACGATGTCGGCATCCAGGGCAGTGCGGTAATCCACGAAGTCGCCAGCGGCGCCGCTACGGGCCAGGGGCGGGTCGCAGCGCAGCACCTTCATCCCGAGCGCCTCGGCCTTGCCGGCCACGCTCTCGCCGGTGTTGCCGGCGCCGATGACGGCGAGGCTCATCTCGCTCAAGGTCAGCTCATGGCGTTCCGCCAGAACCAGCAGGGCGGAGAGCACGTAGTCCCCCACCGACACCTTGTTGCAGCCGGGGGCGCTGAAGAAGGGGATGCCCCGCGCCGCCAGCAGCCCCTGATCGATGTGATCCGTGCCGATGGTGGCCGTACCGACAAACCCCAGCCTGGGGCAACTCGCCAGGAGCGCTTCGTTGACCCGGGTCACGGAGCGCACCAGCAGCACATCCGCCTCTTGCAGATCCGCGGCCTTTATTTCTCGTCCCGGCAGGGGAACCACTTCACCAAATTCCGCAAACAGCTCCACCGCATGGGGCATATTTTCATCAACGACGATCTTCATCGGCACGCATCTCGTCCACAAGGGCCACAGGCGCGCCATTCTAGCCCAAACGCGACGGATTTTCAGAGGCTTGTTGGCAGACCGCTCTGCGGCCATCTTTCCGCCTTCCGGCCTCAGGTGCGGGCACGATGCCCGGCAGCATCATATGTAACAGCCTGTTGCCCTTGCCCCCTTCGCCTTGACCAGAGCAACCTGACTGGCACAATGACGCCTCTTTTTAGCCGCTCGCGCCACCGAACCGGACCCCTTGATGCCGACTCACTCCTCTTCGTTGCCACGCCGCAAGGTGCTTCATTTCAATGCCCTCCTGCTCCTCCCCCTGCTGCTGCTCGTCTGCCTGCCCTGGCAGCCGTTCATGACCCAGGCCCTGCAATCGGGCTGGCTATGGTGGCCCTACGCCCTCACCCGCATGGTGGACTTGCCGGGGCTGGTCTTCACCATCGCCGCCCTGCTGCTGCTCACAAGACACAAGCTGACGCTGGACGGTCGCGCTCTGCTGGCGCTGGCTGGCGCCCTCTTTGCCGTGCTGGCGAGCGACTGGGTCATCAAGAGCCTCATCAAGCTGCTGACCGAAGAGCCCAGGCCCTACCTCATCTGGCTGGAGAGCCAGGAGCTGATCCCCGCCATCCGCCAGTTCTATGGGGGAAGCCAGGCCCTTCGCAGTGAACAGGTCCACGCCGCGACCCAGTTGCTGGCGCTGCCCGCCTGGCTCGGCCAGCACTGGCAGGCAGAGGTCAACTATGCCTTTCCCTCCGGTCACAGCATCGCCGCCATGAGCCTCGCCCAGTTCTTCGGCCTGATCTGGCTGGCCCGGGCACCCGCCGGGGCCTGGCTGTTGCCACTCTGGGCCATCGGGATCGGCCTCTCGCGCACCCTTATCGGCATGCACTGGCCCCTGGATGTGCTGGCAAGCGCCCTGCTTGGCAGCCTTACCGCCCTCCTGGCCGCCCGCTGGTGGTTGCGCCACTACTGACCTCCAATAAAAAACGGGCACCTGGGTGCCCGTTTTTATCGCTTGTACGCCACTCACCCCTTCTGCTGCCAGCCCTCGGGATACTTGTAGCCGACGAAGCGCTTGGCGGCATAAGCCTTGAATTCGGGGGAGTTGTAGGCGGCCGCCACATCCTTGGCGAACGGCTTGCCCGCATCGGCGCTCTTTACCACCACCCAGTTGATGAAGTCATAGCTGCGCTCGAGGAAGAGGCCGGAGCTGAACGGGATCCCGCTTGAGGCGGCAAAGTTGCCGTTGATGACGGAGAAGTCCACATCCTCACGGGAGCGCGGCAGCTGCGCCGCCTCCAGCAGCACCAGCTTGAGGTTGTGGGGGTTCTTCACCACGTCGAACTCGCTCGCCTTGAGAGGATTGATCCCCTCCTTGAGGCTCAGCCAGCCCAGATCCTGCAACATCAGCAGTGCTCGGGCCTGGTTGGTGGGATCGTTCGGGATGGCGACCGTGCTTCCCTCTTTCACCGCCTTCAGATCCCCCAGCTTGCCGGCGTAGAGCCCCATGGGACCGGTCGGTACCTGGGTGATGGGCGCCAGAGAGAGACCCCGGTCTTTGGCGAAGCTCTCCAGATAGGGCTTGTGCTGGAAGCAGTTGACGTCAAGCGACCCGTCCGCCAGGGCGATGTTGGGGGTCACGTAGTCGGTGAACTCCACCAGCTTGACCTTGTAGCCCTTGGCTTCGAGCTGCGGCTTGATAGAGTCGGTCACCATGTCGGCAAAGTCGCCAACCGTGGTGCCGATGACGATCTCTTTCTTCGCCTCATCGATGGCAAAGGCGGACAGCGGCAGGCTGCTGGCGAGCAGCGCCAGGGCGGAAAGGGTGAAGAAGGAACGACGTTGCATAAAAACTCCCTGTCAACATGATCATCAAAACGGTGAACGGTCGGGGGCGAACATGCAGCCACCACACAACCATCTAGCCATCCAAACGGCTAATTTAGCACACCATAACAGAGCTCGTAGCCTTCGCCAAGCAACAAAACCGGGCAAGCTTGGCCAGCACGAAGCAAAGCGCATCCCGCAACTGGATGAAAAATCTTTGACGGAGCGCGCAGTTATGCGCCTTGCCCTCTCCCTGCCTGGCGTCAAACTAACTTATTGTGGTCATTCGATACCCATTTCAACGGTTCCCATGAGGGCCTGATGGGCTGCTCTACACCCAGACAACACAAGGAGTCACCGTGTTCGATCATGTTGAAATCAAGGTGGTGCGTTTTGACTCCTGTCAGCACTTCTACGCCACCGTACTGGCTCCTCTTTTGATAGAACTCAAATGGTCTGATGAGGCGGCGGCCGGTTTTGGCCTGATGGGCCGCGATCACGTGGGCTTTCTGATTGAGCGGGGGCAGCAGGGCGCCTCCTGCCATCTCGCATTCAGGGCCGACGACACGACACAGGTGGATGCGTTCCATCACGCGGGGATCAAGGCAGGTTTTGCCTGCAATGGGCTGCCGGGACTGCGTTCCCACTATGCCCCCAATTACTACGCCGCCTTCCTGCGCGATCCCGATGGCAACAACATCGAGGCGATGACCTACCTTGAATGCCCAGACACGGCAAGCGAGTGAAGCAGCGCCACTCAGTCAGCCAACGAAAGCCTTCAGGCGAGGCAGTCCGCCACAGACAAGGAGACATTCATGCTTGAGCAAAACACCACCGGCCTGCTGGTCGTCGATATCCAGGGCAAACTGGCCCGTCTGGTCGAGGAGAGCGACACCCTGATTGCCAATACCGCCAGGCTGGTGCAAGGGGTCAGGGTGCTGGGACTGCCGGTTGTCTGGCTGGAGCAGAACCCGGACAAGCTCGGTGCCACCGTGCCCGAATTGCAATCGCTGCAGGCAGGCGATCTTGTGCTGCCCAAATACAGCTTCGGCGCCCTGGGGGAGCCGACGGTGGCGGCCGCGTTGGCCGAAAGCGGGATCGAGCATTGGCTGGTATGTGGCATCGAGACCCATATCTGCGTCTACCAGAGCGTGCTGGGGCTTCTCGCCAGCGGTGCCGGGGTCTCGCTGGTGGTGGATGCGGTGTCGTCCCGCACCCTTGCCAACCGGGATCTCGCCATCGGCCAGCTTGCGGCCAGGGGAGCTGCCCTCACCTCGGTGGAGATGTGCCTCTATGAGCTGATGGGGGATTGCCGCCATCCGGCATTTCGCCAAATCCTCTCCCTGGTGAAATGACCGCCATGATGGACAACATGGCGCCCTTTCTGTTCGCCCTCATCGCCTTCGGGGCGGCACTCATGGTGACGGTGACGGGGATGGCCGCCACCCGTCACTATCTGGCCTGGCTCTGGCTGGGGATCATGCTCTTCTTCGGGCTGTGGTGGACGCTGCTGGATATGCCGCCGCTCCTCGCCGAACCAGCCCCTCTCTGACCATGCCGCCCGGACGGCTCAGCCCCCCAGACGCTCCTGCAGATAGTCGTATCCTCCCCCCTCCCTTGGCACGAAGCTCAGCCTGTGGGTCAGACCGGGGGGCGCATCATCGGCATGATGGGAAACGAACAGCAGCTGGGTTCCCTCGCCCACGAGGCGCGCGACCATCTCCCGCACCAGGTGACGGTTGAGGGGATCCAGTCCCTGCAGGGGTTCGTCCAAGATGAGCAGCGGCGGATGCTTGACCAGGGCACGGGCGATCAGCACCAGTCGCTGCTGACCGAAAGAGAGAGAGTGGAAAGGCTGCGCCCCCTGATCGGCCAGCCCCAGCAGGGCCAGCCACTGGTTCGCCAGCGCCAGCTGACGATCCCCCGGCCGGGTATAAAGCCCGATGGAGTCATAAAAGCCGGAGAGGATCACCGTCTGCACCGAACAGCTGACGCGATAGTCCAGGTGCAGCGCCGGGCTGACCAGCCCGATGTGGCGCTTGATCTCCCAGATACTCTCGCCACTGCCCCGGCGGCGCCCGAACAGGCGCAGATCATTGCTGTACCCTTGCGGATGATCCCCGGTGATGAGGGAGAGCAGGGTCGACTTGCCAGCGCCGTTTGGTCCCACCAGTTGCCAGTGCTCCCCCTCGTCAATGGTCCAGTCGAGCCCGTCGATGATCACCTGATCCCCGTAAGCGATACGCATGGCTTTCATGACGACCCGAGGGCCGGGAGGCAAGGGCTCGGGTGTCATCAGCGGTGGCGGCAAACGGGGGGATACGGTTTCGGCGCGAGCCAGCTGGGCCACCTCCTGGCTGCCGAGCACCGCCTCGCGCTCCCCCGCCAGCAGCAGACGACACTCGCCGAGCAGGCCGAGGTGAGTGGCAAAGGGGGGGATCTCGTCAAAACGGTTGACGATCACCACCAGGCGCAGCCCCTCTGACACCAAGTCGGCCAGCAACATCATCAAAGAAGCCCTGGCCCCCTGATCCAGACCATCGAAGGGTTCGTCCAGCACCAGCAGCTCAGGTCGCCCCAGCAGGGCGCGAGCCAGCAGCAGCTTGCGCCCCTCCCCGCTCGAGAGGTAGCGATAGGGGCGCTCCCACAGGGATTCAATGCCAAAACGGGCCAGCAGCGCGCGGGCCTCATGCTCCTCACCCCCCGCCTCCAGCATCAGGGTCGATACCCGATACCCCGCCTCCTCCTCTTCCCCCAGCATGTCGGTATTGCGCCGCTGCCAGTCCAGCTCCCCCAGCTGTTGCTGCGACTCGAACGAGAGTCGCTCGGCCCGAACTCGACCGGATACCGCTCCGGCACGCACGGCCAGCTCGCCCCACAGGGCCGACGCCAGCGCCGTCTTGCCGCTGCCGTTGCTGCCGACGAAGGCCCAGCAGGCCTGCGGAGTGAGACAGAGTTCGGGAATAACCAGGGTGTGGTGGCCACGCAGGGCCAGGGTGGCGGATTGCCACTGCAATGAGGTCATGGGATCGTCCTGTGATGGGTGCGGAGCGCCTTGCTCATTCCCCTTGTAACAGAAAAAGGGGGGCGCAGACAAAAACGGCGCCATTGCGGCGCCGTGTCATCAAAAAGCTGGGACGGGTTTAGCCGGCCTTGTGCTGCTCGGCCAGATAGAGCCAGGTGTCGACCACGGTATCCGGGTTGAGCGACACGGAATCGATCCCCTGCTCGACCAGCCAGGCGGCGAAGTCCGGGTGATCGGACGGCCCCTGGCCGCAGATCCCCACGTACTTGCCCGCCTTGCGGGCGGCGGCGATGGCCATGGCCAGCAGTGCCTTGACCGCCTCGTTGCGCTCGTCGAACAGGTGGGCGATGAGCCCGGAGTCCCGATCCAGCCCCAGGGTCAACTGGGTCATGTCATTGGAACCGATGGAGAAGCCGTCGAAGTGCTCGAGGAATTTGTCCGCCAGCAGCGCATTGGAGGGCAGCTCGCACATCATGATGACTTTCAGGCCGCGCTCGCCACGGCGCAAGCCGTTCTCAGCCAGTATCTCCACCACCTGCTCCGCCTCACCCAGGGTACGCACGAAGGGGATCATCACCTCGACGTTGGTCAACCCCATGACATCCCGCACCCGTTTCATCGCCTCGCACTCGAGGGCGAAGCAGGGGCGGAAGCTGTCGGCGATGTAGCGCGACGCGCCACGGAAACCGATCATGGGGTTCTCTTCATGGGGTTCGTAACCACGGCCCCCCACCAGGTTGGCGTACTCATTGGACTTGAAGTCCGACATCCGCACGATGACCCGCTCAGGCCAGAAGGCGGCCGCCAGGGTGGCGATCCCTTCCGTCAGCTTGGCTACGTAGAACTCGCGGGGGCTCTCGTAGCCCGCGATCATCCTGGTGATGGTGGCCTGGAGTTCCGGGGTCTGCTGATCGAACTCCAGCAGCGCCTTGGGGTGGACCCCGATCATGCGGTTGATGATGAACTCGAGGCGGGCCAGGCCCACGCCGGCATTCGGCAACTGGGCAAAATCGAAGGCGCGGTCCGGATTGCCGACGTTCATCATGATCTTGATGGGCAGGCGCGGCATGTTGCCCACCTCGGTCACCGCCACGTCAAAGTCGAGCTCGCCGTCATAGATGAAGCCGGTATCCCCTTCCGCGCAGGAGACGGTGATGAGCTGACCATCCTGGATGTGGTCGGTGGCGTTGCCGCAACCCACCACTGCCGGAATGCCAAGCTCCCGGGCGATGATGGCGGCGTGACAGGTGCGTCCACCCCGGTTGGTGACGATGGCGGAAGCGCGCTTCATGATGGGCTCCCAATCCGGATCGGTCATGTCGGTGACCAGCACATCGCCAGGCTGCACTTCATCCATCTGGCTGATGGAGGAGATGACACGGGCCGGACCCGCGCCAATCTTGTGGCCGATGGCGCGCCCCTCGATCAGCACCTTGCCGGTTTGCTTGAGGGCAAAGCGCTCGAGAGTATTGGCTTCCTGGCGGCTACGCACGGTTTCCGGACGGGCTTGAACGATGTAGAGCTTGCCATCCTGACCATCCTTGGCCCACTCGATGTCCATCGGACGACCGTAATGCTGCTCGATGATGAGGGCCTGCTTTGCCAGGGCCATCACTTCCTCGTCCGTGATGCAGAAGCGGTTGCGCTCGGCATCGGTGGTGTCGACCACCTTCACCTGACGGCCATGACCGGCATCCCCGGAGTAGGTCATCTTGATGAGCTTGGAGCCCAGCGTCTTGCGCACCACGGCGGGGCGCCCGGCCTTGAGGGTCGGCTTGTGCACATAGAACTCGTCCGGGTTGACGGCCCCCTGCACCACCATCTCGCCCAGGCCCTGGGCGCCGGTGATGAAGACCACGTCGTTGAAGCCGGATTCGGTATCCAGGGTAAACATGACGCCGGAAGCGGCCAAGTCAGAGCGCACCATGCGCTGTACCCCGGCGGAGAGAGCGACCCCCTTGTGGTCATAGCCCTGATGGACCCGGTAGGAGATGGCGCGATCGTTGAACAGAGAGGCAAACACATGCTTGATGGCAGTCATGACGGCATCGATGCCGCGCACGTTGAGGAAGGTCTCCTGCTGACCGGCAAACGACGCATCCGGCATGTCTTCCGCGGTGGCGGAGGAGCGCACGGCAAAGGATGCCTCGAGCCCGGCGCTCAGCTTGTCGTAGGACTCGCGCACCGCCTGCTCCAGAGCGGGCTGGAAGGGCGCTTCCACCACCCAGTCGCGGATCTGCTGACCGGCCCGGTTGAGGGCGGCTATGTCATCCACATCCAGACTGTCGAGCAGGTCATGGATCTTGCCGTTGAGGCCGCTTAACTCCAGAAACTCGTTAAACGCAAAGGCCGTGGTCGCAAACCCGCCCGGCACGGACACGCCGGCCCCCGAGAGGTTGCTGATCATCTCGCCAAGGGATGCATTCTTGCCGCCGACGCGTTCAACGTCCTGCATACCTAGCTGTTCGTACCAGAGTACGTACTGTTGCATTTGCATGTCTCCAGGTTGGGGGGCCAGGGTGACAATTCACCTGCTGTGCCAAGTCGTGTGTTTTTGTTAGTGTCTGTTGTCAACGACCATGAAAACGTTTTCTATTTATTGTCAAAAAAATCCCCGAGCAAGAGTTGGGGATGGTCGTTTGACACAGGCATTCTACAATAGCGACACAAAAAGGTAACGACTCAGGTTTGCAAGCGAGTTCACAACTTGGGCATGGCAGATCTGTTGACAAAAACGATATGGTTTCGAGAGATACTTATTTCTCGCCGCCCTCTGGAGCGCACCACAGGAGTCCGCAGTGCACACCGTATTCTATGTATCCGACGGCACCGCCATCACCGCCGAAGTCTTCGGCCACGCCGTGTTGAGCCAGTTTCCCCTGGCCTTCGAACAGGTCACCATCCCCTTTGTCGAGACCCAGGAGAAAGCGCGCCAGGTACGGGCACGCATTGATGAGCAGTTTCGCCAGACCGGGGTGCGCCCCATCCTGTTTCACACCATCGTCGACCCCATGGTGCGTGAAGAGGTGCTCAAGGCCCAGGCCAGCAGCCACGATTTTCTCAACACCTTCGTGAGCCCTCTCGAACAGAAGCTCGGTATCAAGGCCGAACCCAGGTTGCATCGCACCCATGGCATGGAAAACCGCAAGCTTTACGACGATCGCATCGAGGCGGTCAACTTTGCGTTGGCCAACGACGATGGCATCACCACCAGGGAGTATGACGAGGCAGACATCATCCTCATCGGGGTCTCCCGTTGCGGCAAGACACCGACCAGCCTCTATCTGGCGCTGCAATTTGGCATTCGCGCCGCCAACTATCCCTTTATCGAGCAGGACATGGGATCGCTGGAGCTGCCCGCCGCCCTCAAGGCCAATCGCCACAAATTGTTCGGCCTCACCATCATGCCGCAGCGGCTGCACGAGATCCGCAACCAGCGCCGCGCCAACAGCCGCTACTCCTCGCTTGATCAATGCAAACAGGAGCTGGCCAGCGTCGAGAGGCTGTTCCGCCAGGAGGCGATCCGCTTCCTCGATACCAGCTCCCACTCGGTCGAGGAGATCAGCGCCAAGATCCTGGAAGCAACCGGCCTTCGCCGCCAGCTCTGCTAACCTTCAAGGCTGTGACAGCACAACGCACCATGAAATAGATGAGTGGCAAGATAACGAAACAGAAGAACAGGATGAAAAAATGATGCCAGCATCATCGCTGGCATCCCATCACTCGCGGGGCAAGCAGGCTCAGGGCTTGTTGAGTTCCTTGTTGTTCATCAACATGCCGTGAAAATGGATGAGTCCCCTGCCCTTGCGGACTCGCTCGCTCAGCCAGCAGGCTGGCACCATCCCCATCCCGGCAGCAAGGATGAGCACCATGGCGATGTGGTTCACCAGGTAATCCGCTCCCAACCAGCCCCAGACAACAAGGCTGCTCATCGCCATCGTCAGCAACATGGGGGATAGCCAGATCCCGAGCCAGAGCACGGCCATCACCAGGCCACCGACTATACGCTCCATCATATGAGTCCCTTTTTATCAAAGGGCAACAAGGCCATAAAAACCGGACTGAGTCAATAGATTAAAATCCACCCGAACACAAAACCAGCAACCACTCTCAAAACCCCTTTCCAGATCATGAAAAACCTGAACATTGCCCACAAAGCAAACCAATGATGAGGAAAACAGGTGCACAAGCGGTCGATTATCACTATTCTGCTCGGGTTGGTAGCCGCCATAAAAAACAGTGCGCGGCAAACCGTAACGATATTAATACGGATTTCGTCACGTTTTCGGCACAAGATGCCGCGCCGGGCACAGGAGGTGCCACGGCAGACGAGGCGCGAGACGAGTGAATTCAGCGACGTAAGGAAGGAAGAATGGATCTTCAACAAGACGGCGAAGAGCTCAAGCGCGGCCTGAAAAACCGCCACATCCAGCTCATCGCGCTGGGCGGTGCCATCGGCACCGGCCTGTTCCTCGGCATTGCCGACACCATCAAGATGGCGGGCCCTGCGGTGCTGCTTGGCTACGCCATCGGTGGCTTCATCGCCTTCCTCATCATGCGCCAGCTCGGCGAGATGGTGGTGGAAGAGCCGGTGGCCGGTTCATTTAGCCACTTCGCCTACAAATACTGGGGCGACTTCGCCGGCTTCGCCTCCGGCTGGAACTACTGGGTGCTCTATGTTCTGGTGAGCATGGCGGAGCTGACGGCGGTCGGCATCTACGTGCAGTACTGGTGGCCCGAGATCCCGACCTGGATGTCGGCGGCCTTCTTCTTCGTGCTGATCAACGCCATCAACCTCACCAACGTCAAGGCGTTCGGCGAGATGGAGTTCTGGTTCGCCATCATCAAGGTGGTCGCCATCCTCGGCATGATAGGGTTCGGCGGTTACCTGCTGTTTTCCGGCACCGGCGGCCCCGAGGCCACGGTCAGCAACCTCTGGGCCCAGGGCGGCTTCTTCCCCAATGGCGTCGGCGGGCTGGTGATGGCCATGGCCTTCATCATGTTCTCCTTCGGTGGTCTGGAGCTGGTCGGCATCACGGCGGCGGAAGCGGACAATCCCGAGAAGAGCATTCCCAAGGCCACCAACCAGGTGATCTATCGCATCCTGATCTTCTACATCGGTGCCCTGACCGTGCTGCTCTCCCTCTATCCCTGGGGCAAGGTGGTCGAAGGCGGCAGTCCGTTCGTGATGATCTTCCACGCCTTGGACAGTAACCTGGTGGCCAACGTGCTGAACCTGGTGGTACTGACCGCTGCGCTCTCCGTCTACAACAGCTGTGTCTACTGCAACAGCCGCATGCTGTTTGGTCTGGCCAAGCAGGGCAACGGTCCCAAGGCGCTGCTCAAGACCAACAAGAGCGGTGTTCCCCTGACCGCCATCACCATCTCGGCGGCGGCCACCTTGCTGTGCGTGCTGATCAACTACCTGATCCCGGGCAAGGCTTTCGGCCTCTTGATGTCTCTGGTGGTCTCCGCCCTGGTCATCAACTGGGCCATGATCAGCCTCGCCCACCTCAAGTTCCGCAAGGTCAAGGCGGCCGAGGGGGTTGAACCCAAGTTCAAGGCGTTGTGGAGCCCGTTTGGCAACTACCTCTGCCTCGCCTTCATGGCCGCCATCCTGGTGATCATGTACATGAACGACGGCACCCGCATCTCGGTCGAGCTGATCCCGGCCTGGGTCCTGGTACTCGGTATCGGCTATCTGCTCAAACAGAAGAGCCAACGCAAGCTGGCGACCAACCTGGGCTAGGCATCATCCCTCTCCAGCAAAAATGCCGGTCACTGACCGGCATTTTTTATTCCATTCCCGTTTCACCTGACCCAATTCGCGGCTCACTTGTCCTGCCAGCCCCTGCAATGACAAACCCGAGGGGTTGCCTCGGGTTTGAGTGATGGACAAAGGGGCTGTGTTATTCCAGCAGGAAGACGGCTTCTACATTGTCAGTGATGCTGATCTGCTGCTGTTGATAGCTGTTTTCCATCATGTCGGCGGCAGGGGCTGCCGCGGCCTTCATGGCACGGGTATAGACCGGCATGGGGGAACTGTTGCGGTATTCGACGCTATACACCTTGCCAAGCTTCATGCCGAAAGCCTTGGCCAGGGATTCCGCCTTGCTCGTGGCATCAGCGACAGCACCAAGCCGGGCCTGCTCCTTGATGACCTGTGGTGACTTCAGGCCGTACTCTATCTGGGTCACGGACTCCAGACCCGCCTTGAGGGCGGTATCCATCAACTGGCTGAGTTTGTCGAGTTGATAGAGTTTGACGGCCAGTTGGCGCTGGGCACGGTAACCCACCATTTCAGGCTGCTTGTTCTGGGGGTACTGGTACTCGGGGGAGATCACCAGATTGCCAGCCTCCACGTCGCTGCGCTTGATGCCCAGGCTCTCCAGCTGGCCAAAGAAGGCTGCTACCTTGGTATCTACCTGCTGTTTGGCCTTGATGCCCTGCTTCTCCAGTGCCGTGACGGCGACATTGAGCGTCAGCATGTCTGGTTCAGCCTTCTGCTCCGCATAGCCACTGACGACCAGATGGGGGGCCTGAGGAACCTCGATGGCAAGCAACGGAGCACTGACAACCAGCGCGGACAGGGTAAGAAGGGGACGCCACATAAAAAAACCTCCATCATTTAGATGGAGGTCATTATGCATGTCGTCGATTGGGATTCATATATCGTGTGTCGGCGGGATCTGGTCCAGCACCTGATTGGTCATGTCGATATTGATGCTGATCTCCCCTCCTCCTGAATTGCCATGGCTTGTCATCACGGGAGCAGGCGCCGGGCTGCCAAACAGCGATTCATCCTCAAAGTGGAACGAATCCCACGACAGAACATGACCTTGTGATGGCAGATTCGGCTCGGACGTCGTCACAACGGCCAGCGCCCCCCAGTCAAGCTCCTCACCGTGGCTGAGCAGCCCCTGCAAGGAGGTATCGCTCAGACTTTGCAACGAATACTCCTGCTGCCCCCACTCATGGCCGACCAGCACCATCATGTGGGGCAGGGGCGCATCCTCTGCTGGCGTGAAGCTGATACGAGAAGCGGCAAAGTCCACATTCAGCAACCCCGCCACCTCACCATCTTCGCTCTCCAGCTCCAGACCGTTGAGCGTGTCACCCGTCATCGTGGCCTGATAGCCAAAGCGGCCGGTGCAGACGATATTGTCCTGCCCGTTCCAGCTATAGCGAATGCCGTCGATGTCGACCCAGTTGAATGACTGCATGGTGACCCTCTCCTGATACTGCAGCTATCTTATCTGCCCACTCCATCAAATAACAGGGGCCGGGCACACCCGGCCCCCATACCCTGCTTACGGATCGACCTTGAGGTTGCCCTGATCCAGCAGATCCTGAATGATCTGCAGATTGGATTTGCCAGCCGTCAGATCCACGTTGTCAAAGAGGATGATATGAGTCGTGGTGCCACTTCCCGCTCCATCCAGATCAATGGTCAGTGTCGACTTGCCACTGCCCGGACCAGGAGCAAAGGTAAGATAGTGATCCAGTGTGCTCGCATCGGCATGCTCACCACTGAGCAGTTCACTCAGGTCCAGAACATCTCCATTGGCCCCCGTGGTGAAGTCTTTGATGGTATCCGTGCCTCCTGCATCACCTGCCATCCATTTGAAGGTATCCTTGCCAGCCCCACCAGTCAGGGTATCACTGCCGGTACCCCCAATCAGCAGGTCATTGCCATCCCCCCCCAGCAGGATGTCGTTGCCAAGGCCACCCGTCAGAGTGTCGTTGCCGGACTCTCCGAGCAAGGTATCGTTACCACTGCCTCCATCCAGCTGGTCGTTTCCGGTTCCCCCGACCAAGGTATCCTTGCCGCCAGCTCCTAAGAGCAGATCATCACCGGCGCCACCCGACAAGATATTGTCCAGACTGTTCCCTGTTATGCTGTCCCCAAAATCGGAGCCGATGGCATGCCCTTGCGTGCTGTTGAAGGTCACATTCACAGCGCTGGCGGCGGCATCATAGTCTGCTGTGAACGGGGCTTCCGGCAACAGGCTTAGTCCGATATTGCTGTGGACTGCATCGCCGTCCCCGTCAATCAGTGTGACTGGCAGTTGCAGACTGACCGGGATCCCAGGAGTGGCAACGCTGGAACCAAAGTCCCCTATCTTGAAGTCACTGCCCGCAGCGTAGTGGAATTCTAGGCTGTTATACCCATCCGCCGTGTAGGCAGCCAACTTGGTATTGCTCACCACCCCCACCACGGTTGCGACATAGGCCACACCAGCACCGGGATCATCATCACTGAAGTTCACCGTAAAGTTTCGCCCTCCCACGGAGACAATCTGCGACATGCCTGCAGCTATGCTGACAACCTTAGTCGAGCCGTTGAAGCTGATGGCCACCGCTGTCAACGACTCCTTGTTTCCATCGCCTATATCGTTGTCATTGTCTACATCCTGACGGGCAACGATCTTCACGCTGGATCCACTACTGCCGATTGCGGTAAACAGAGCCGAGGCACCATTGACGTCGTAGTGTGCCTCAAAGGCATGTGTGGCTGGGTCGCCATAAGACCCACTACTCCCAGGAGAACCTGTAAGATCGACAACAAAGTCGATCCGCATAGCCTCACCGAGGCCGATAGATGCTCCACCACTGATCCCCCCGGTATTGGCTGTGGTATTAACGGTACCGCCGTCCACCCCACCCGTCATCGCCGTCAACAGCAGATCCTTGCTGTCATTAGCCACAGCGGTGAATCCAGCCCAAGGACCGTTGCCACCGACGAAGTTATAGCCACCACCATTAAAGTCTATCGTGGTCTGACCACCATCAACCTCTCCTATCATCTGGACTTGGTAAGTGGCAGAGGCAGGCTGCAAGGTCGCGATGAAGACAGTCCCTGCAGCCGTGGAAGCCGTGAGCACTGTTCCGTTTGAGGATAATGAATAAGTAATGGGCAAGCCACCGGACGTCAGTCCGCTGTTGCTGCCATTAAGTGCACTGTCAAAGCGGATGCTCCCACCATCCGCGCCATAGTTGTTTGACAAGGTACCATCACCATCCAGCAAGAAGGTGCCGGTCACGCCCGATTGGTTCAACATGACCCCCATGGCGGGCGTCATCACGAAGGGCACATCATCTTCCACCTGGACGATGAAGTTGCGGATCAATGCGACATTGTCCACGCCTTCATGTGCGCTGATCACGCTGGACAGGTTGAGGGCCTTCAGCTCCAGATCGTTTCCATCTCCCTGGGGATGATCAATGGAGCCTTGCAGGGTGAAGGTGTAATCCCCATCACTCTCCACCTGCAGGGTGAAGATGGGTTTGCTACCAGCCATGGCAACCAGCGTATCGACCCCGGCACCATGAGTGATGCTATAGGTAATCGCCACGCCCCCCGAGGTCAGTGCAGGCAGCCCTGCCGTCGACCCCATGCCAAAGCTAACCCCCACGCTATCCGCCACCATTTGCGCCAGAGACCCACTGACCGTCGTCAGCAGAGGATTGTTGCCTGGCAAGCCTGTGGGCAGGCCGTCTTCAAACACGGAGGCGACGATGGGGGACGTATCCAGTACCAGGATTTTCAGCTGGGCGCTGGAGGTATCGCCGTCCGAATCCACGATGGTGTAGGTGAAGACCTCCTGGGTATGAGCCGCCACATCATTGGGGGGTGAGTAGGAGTAGGAACCGTCCGCATTCACGGTCAGTCGGCCCCCTGCCGGCGTCGGGATGGGACCCGTTGTGCCGCCTTGCACCAGGAAGGTCACGACATTGCCGTTGATGCTGTCGGCCACCCCGGCATAAACAGCCGGATTGGTGACGGTAAAGCTGATCTGCACTACGGTCACGGGGCCATCGGCACCCGCAACATCCACACCAGCACTGCCATCTACGTCGGTGATCACGTTGCCGGTTGCCGGTGGCGGCACTGTGGCTTGCAAGGTGGCATCCAGGTCATTGATATTATCGACCAGAGTCACGGTGTCACCGTTATCCTCCACCAGGGCCAGTTGCGAAATGGCCGATGCGTTGCCACTGACGTTGAGGCCAACGGCATAGACCTCCACGTTGTTGTTGTTCACAAAGCTTGTCCAGCCTGCCGGAACGTTGCCCTCATTGGGTGCACCATCCGACAGGAAGTAGACCTTGGTTTCGTAACCAGCCAATGCCGGATTGGCTAGATCGGCTGTCAATTGGTTCTGTGCTAATACAAGAGGCGCATTGTAGTTGGTACCACCGCCATCTGTTGGCAGGCCGGAGATGCTGGCCTTGGCCACGTCGGGATCGCTCGTCTGCGGGATCAGCAAAGCACCACTGGCAAAATCGATTACTGTGATGGTCAGGGGAACCCCCAGAGCCACATAAGAGTCAATCATGTGGTTCAACGCACTCTTGGCCAGTTCCAGACGATTCGGGGATCCATTAGTGGTCGTGCCTATCTTCCAGAGCATGCTGCCCGAAGTATCGATCACCAAGACGAGGTTGAATGGAGGCAACCCGGCTTCCGTCACCGTAACGCTGTTATCCTTCGCCGTCGGCACGTCGTCCACGATCTGCACGCTCAGGGTGTTCGAGGCCGAATCCCCGTCGCTGTCCACCAGGCTCACCGCGAAGTCTTCGAACAGGCTGTTGTTGCCGTTCGCCGTCGGGTGCGCCTCGTTGTCGTTCAGGGTGTAGCTGTAGCTCACCAGCCCGGTCGCCGGGTTGTACCCGGTGATGGTCAGGGTGTTGCCCAGCGGCGTGGTCACCCCGCTCAGCGGGAAGCCCGCCACCACCCCGTTCACCACGATGTTGATGCCACCCACGCTCAGGGTCTTCACCCCGTCCGGCGCGCTGATGGTGAAGTCCCCCGTCACCGTGGTCGACTCCTTGCTGCTGTCCGACCCCGCCGACTCATTCGCGCCACGGGTCGCCAGCAGGTCGTCCTCGTACACCTTCGCATCCCCGCCCTCGCCCTTGGGCGTCAGGTTGGTGATGGTCACCCCGTCATCGTCGTTCTTGATGGTCAGGGTCAGGGTCGCCGTGCTCACGTCTCCGTCCGCATCCGTCAGGGTGTAGGTGAACACTTCGCTGCCCACCCCGCCCCCGGTCAGCGCCTTGAAGTCACCGTCGTTCGGGTTGAGGGTGTAGGTGTAGGTGCCGTTGGCATTGAGCACCAGGCTGCCGTAGGTCCCGCTCAGGGTGCCCGCGGTCACCGCCGCGCCATCCGCCCCCTGCACATCGTTGGTGATGACGTTGCCATTGAGGACCAGGTTGTTCTCGCTCGCCGCCGTCAGGTTGACGTCGCTCACCGCCGTCGGCACGTCATCGACAATCTGCACGCTCAGGGTGTTCGAGGCCGAGTCCCCGTCGCTGTCCACCAGGCTCACCGCGAAGTCTTCGAACAGGCTGTTGTTGCCGTCCGCCGTCGGGTGCGCCCCGTTGTCGTTCAGGGTGTAGCTGTAGCTCACCAGCCCGGTCGCCGGGTTGTACCCAGTGATGGTCAGGGTGTTGCCCAGCGGCGTGGTCACCCCACTCAGCGGGAAGCCCGCCACCACCCCGTTCACCACGATGTTGATGCCACCCACGCTCAGGGTCTTCACCCCGTCCGGCGCGCTGATGGTAAAGTCCCCCGTCACCGTGGTCGACTCCTTGCTGCTGTCCGACCCCGCCGATTCGTTCTCGCCGCGGGTCGCCAGCAGGTCGTCTTCGTACACCTTCGCATCCCCGCCCTCGCCCTTGGGCGTCAGGTTGGTGATGGTCACTCCGTCATCGTCGTTCTTGATGGTCAGGGTCAGGGTCGCCGTGCTCACATCCCCGTCCGCATCCGTCAGGGTGTAGGTGAACACTTCGCTGCCCACCCCGCCCCCGGTCAGCGCCTTGAAGTCACCGTCGCTCGGGTTGAGGGTGTAGGTGTAGGTGCCGTTGGCATTGAGCACCAGGCTGCCGTAGGTCCCGCTCAGGGTGCCCGCGGTCACCGCCGCGCCATCCGCCCCCTGCACGTCGTTGGTGATGACGTTGCCATTGAGGACCAGGTTGTTCTCGCTCGCCGCCGTCAGGTTGACGTCGCTCACCGCCGTCGGCACGTCATCCACGATCTGCACGCTCAGGGTGTTCGAGGCCGAGTCCCCGTCGCTGTCCACCAGGCTCACCGCGAAGTCTTCGAACAGGCTGTTGTTGCCGTTCGCCGTCGGGTGCGCCTCGTTGTCGTTCAGGGTGTAGCTGTAGCTCACCAGCCCGGTCGCCGGGTTGTACCCGGTGATGGTCAGGGTGTTGCCCAGCGGCGTGGTCACCCCGCTCAGCGGGAAGCCCGCCAGCACCCCGTTCACCACGATGTTGATGCCACCCACGCTCAGGGTCTTCACCCCGTCCGGCGCGCTGATGGTGAAGTCCCCCGTCACCGTGGTCGACTCCTTGCTGCTGTCCGACCCCGCCGACTCATTCTCGCCGCGGGTCGCCAGCAGGTCGTCTTCGTACACCTTCGCATCCCCGCCCTCGCCCTTGGGCGTCAGGTTGGTGATGGTCACCCCGTCATCGTCGTTCTTGATGGTCAGGGTCAGGGTCGCCGTGCTCACGTCTCCGTCCGCATCCGTCAGGGTGTAGGTGAACACTTCGCTGCCCACCCCGCCCCCGGTCAGCGCCTTGAAGTCAACGTCGTTCGGGTTGAGGGTGTAGGTGTAGGTGCCGTTGGCATTGAGCACTAGGCTGCCGTAGGTCCCGCTCAGGTTGGCGGCCGTCACCGCCGCACCATCCGCCCCCTGCACGTCGTTGGTGATGACGTTGCCATTGAGGACCAGGTTGTTCTCGCTCGCCGCCGTCGGGTTGACGTCGCTCACCGCCGTCGGCACGTCGTCCAGCACCACGACATCCAGCCCTGCACTGGTCGTGTCGCCATCGAGGTCCGTCAACACAACGTTGAAGCTCTCCGTCAGAGCCCCATCATTTGCAGGTTTGTTATGTGTTTCGTTATCGTTCAGGGTGTAGCTGTAGGTCACGCTGCCAACCCCTGTCACCGGGTTGTAGCTGACGCCGGTCACCAGCAGTTGATTTCCCAAAGGACTGGGGATCCCCTGGGGGAAGGTGGTCAAGACCTGGCCATTGCTGATCAGCGTCACACCTCCCAGCGTCAGGCTTTGCACTCCATCTGCCGCATTGAATGTAAAGGTACTGCTCTTGGTCAGGGCTGCGCCATCGGGGGCTGAGCCATCCGGCAACGCGGCTTCATCAAGGACAAGCTCACCACCCTCGACCTGCAATCCATTCAGCGAGACAGGCTCATCTACAGGGGTGATGGTGATGGTCAGAGTGGAGTCGTTGGTATCATCCCCATCCGTTACGGTGTAATTGACCGCAGGTACAGGGCCTGTGTAGTTCAGCGCGGGGGTAAAGGTATAGGAGCCGTCGGCATTGATGATCAGCGTACCAATCCCATCCAGCGTGCTCTCAACGCCAGCAGCAATTCCCTGATTGTTGCCCCAGCTATAGGAAATGACAGACGAATCAAGGGGACCATCCGGATTGTTGCTGTTGTCGAGCACATTGCCACTGATGGCCTGATCTTCCTGGGTGACAACAGACTCATCCTGATCATCGAGCTGATTCTCGGGCAGAAGATCGTCTTCCTGCAGCACATTCTGATCGATCAACGTATCATAGCCGGTATCAAATCCGGCCTCGGCTATAGTCGCATCTCCGATGCGATCTATGACAACAAAACCACCATTGCCACTGGCCCCAGCGACCCCGCCGATACCGCCACCACCACCACCGGCGGCAGGTGCCCCACCGGCAGCAGAGGCTTCGAAGTTCTTGGTCGGGTCAACCCCTTGCAGGATGGATTGTTGCAACGCCGCAATTTCTGGCGACACTTCAGGCGAGCCTTGCTGATGATTGGCAACCGATGAGGAAGGTTGCCCCTCTGGAGGCATCTCTGCCCCTGCCGGGACACCATTGTCCACTGCAGGTTTGTCATCGTAGGGAGCCAGCATCAATTTGGCATCATCAGCGATATTGAGTCTGGCGCCAGGCTGCAGGATCTCGCCAGGCTGGAGAGGGCGACTGCTGCCATCGGCAAGCAGGATCTGAACGTTGCCTTCTACGGAAGAGACGACCACGGTTTTGTCGATGATTTGGGTGCGCATATCCATTGCTCCAGGGTGACAGATCTTGATGCCTACACTCTAGATACGCCCCCGTCCTGCTTCAGTTGCAAAAATGTACAGGGTTGAGTCTCTTTGGCTTCATCCGATGCAGCGAATCGAACGAATATTTTTTACATATAAAAATCAATTAAGTAACAGCATGAGTTTTAGTGATATTACCTGTTTGTCGCGTAAAAATGATGTACATATTCTAAACAGATATAAAAAAGGGCCCTTAATGGGCCCCTTTCTATCGAGTTGTACCACTTATGCCAGTGGAAATGCAGGGTGAACGAACCCCTGATAACCATCGATATGCAAACTGGACAACAATTCAACCTGCCGTTGATCTTCCACCCGGGTGGCGATGGTCGTGACACCCGCGTTGTGGGCAGCCCGACAGACAGCCGCCAGGAAGGAGGTATCGGCGCCTGGTTCCATGACCTGGCTGGTATACCCGTGGTCCACCTTGACATAGGCGGGGGTCAGCTCTTCCAGATAGCCGAGGGACTGGAAGTGCCGGCCATAGTGATCGACCCCCCACAAGAAGCCGTGCTCTCGCAACAGCTCAACCAGATGAGTCACATACTCTTTGTGTTTCATGATGGCCGCTTCCGGGATCTCGAACAGCAGTCGCTCCTTCAGCTCCACGTTCAGCGACAGATAGCCTCTGAGCCATGTCAGGAACTCATCCGAACAGAGAGAACCCGCCGTGATATTGACTGCCAACACCAATTCCGGTTGCTGATTGAACAAGGGGACGCAGGCTTCCAGCACCGCCTTGTCAAACTCGGCCCCCATCTTGAACTGCTCGATCGCAGGCAAGAACTGCCCTGCGAAGTAATCCGTTCCATCTCGCGAGATGGCCGCGAACAACTCGGCATGCAGGCGGGTACCATCATCGAAGCGGCATGCAGGCTGTGCCTTGAAGCGCCAGAGATGTCTGGCAATGGCATCCTGCACCAGGTCTCGCCAGGCAAGGCGTCCCATCAGTCCCTGCTCATTGCCGCCTTCCATCACGACGGCACCGCGCCGCTCATTGCGTGCTTTGCCAAGGGCGTTATCCGCCTTCGTCAGCAGGGCCGAGAGATCGTCATTGCCATCACGGCCAGCGATGCCGACGACGGACAGCGCTCCGCTTTCTCCCATGGGATTGACAACCAGATCGGCGATACGGCTGTTGATGAGCTCCGCCAGCTCCTTGAGCTGAGACAGATCATCGGTGGGGCAGAGCAAGGCATACTCCGTCGCCGAGATCCGGGCCAGTGCCGCGCCATCCCAGCCATCCAGCAGTTCCCTGAGCACCTGTGCAATGGACTTGACCATGTTGTCCCTTGCAGCAAAGCCCTCTTCCCGATAGAGATCGTCCAGCATGTCGACGGCCACCAGCATGACCCCGCCCTGCCCGGCCTCCGCAATCCAGGCATTGACCTGCCCGACGAAGTAAGAGCGGTTGCCAAGCCCGGAGACGGCATCCACATAGACGCGGGCTCGCAGATTCTCGGCCTCGTCGGCCTGCTCCTTGAACTGTACGGCGAGCTTGCTGGAAAGGGTATTGATGGCCTGTACCACTTGCCGCAGCTCGCGGGTCTTGGGCTCGGGAATGGCGTGGCCGAAATGGTGCAGCTCGATTTCAACCGCCTGATCGCAAATCAGCTTGAGCGGTTTGAGCAGATAATTGAGCGCCCGCATCAGCAAGAGAGTGGTGACGAGAAAGCCGACCAGGAACCAGGTGGCCAGTTCGCTCATTCCTTTCCAAAGCTCGTAGTAGGCTTGTCCAGGGTGGCCGACGACCTTCAGCTTGCCCAGTTGCAGCCAACCCGACGTCAAAATCGATTCATTGGCCACTTCAGGGAACAGCTCCAGCCCAATGAACCACTTTGGGACCCCTTCGATATGGCTGCTGTTCTCCAGCTCGATGACATCCTTGGAGGCCAGCAGATCGAGACGGACCAGCTTGTAGTAACCCCCGTCGAACACCGCCTTGATCACGGATTCGGCACTGACCTTGTCGCCGTTCTCCAGATAGGGGGTCAGCGCCAGACCCAGTGCGGTGGACGTATTGATGACGGTGGTCTCCTGCTGCTGCGCCAGGTAGTTGCGGGTCGAATTGAATTGCACCCAATAGGTGGCGGCAAACAGCAATCCGAACAGCAGCAGCATGGTTGCCAATAGTTGTCTGTAGAGCGTCATCATGTACAGGATCTTTAGCTACAACCAATTGAAATAGATAGAAAAAAGGCTTCGTTTGTGATCTGATTTAATCGCAAAAAAAAACCGACACGCCCGAAGCCATGACTATTATCAATGCAA